>CAZMHL010000031.1:0-15880 GCA_964566065.1 uncultured Eubacteriales bacterium | reverse complement strand
AGATTTTTAATTGCGGAGGCTTTGACGTTATAAGGGCAAAGAGGATTATTGACACTACCTGTCATGGGGATATGATAATTTCAAAAACTTTAAATGCTCTTGTTAAAACTGACCTTTCTCTTGAAAAAAGCGGAAACGAAAAAATGTTTAAATGCAATCTTGATTTAAATGACGATTTTATAACCGCCAGAATAAAGCTTAAAGAAGAACTCAGAAAAGGAATGGTTGCGGATTATATTGCTTCCGAATTTGATGTTACAACAAAGGAAAACATACTGAAAAAGGGAATTATAACGTACATTCCGTCGGTTTCATATAAAAATCCTTATCTTGCCTTCGATGCGGGATGCAGGCTTGCAGAGGAGGGATTTTAAATGCAGTTTTCAGTTTTTAATAAAGGTAAAAGAGAAACAACTGTCGTTGCTCCGGGATTTTGCGAGCATTTTGATGTTATCGTGTGCGGCCTTGGTACGGCAGGTGCAATTTCGGCAATAAAAGCCTCCGAAATGGGACTTAAGGTGCTTGGAATAGAATATTTCAACGCTTTGGGCGGAACTTCAACCGTTGGCGGTGTAAACGGGCTTTATTTTGGTACAGAGGGTGGATACTGTGAGCGTTTTATCGAAAGATATCTTGCATGTAACGGAAAAATAACCTCTCTCTCCATAGAGTCAAGAAAGCTTGTTCTTGATGAAATGGTGCTTGAAAGCGGCGTTAAGCTACTTCTTGAAAGTGCGGTCTGCGGTGTTTATCACAAAGAAAATAAGGCGTGCGGGTTAAGGTGTATAAGCAAAGGTGAGTTCTTTGATTTTTCCTGCGATGTAATAATCGATTCAACTGCCGATGCCTTTGTGGCAAGAATGCTGGGGTGTGATTACGAATGGGGAAGAGCATCTGATACCAACACTCAGCCTTATACAATGGTGAATGTTGCCAGAAGGGAAGACAACGGAAAAATACATATAAAAAATGTGGATTTCGGAAGAGTTGACCAGAGAAATGCAGAAGAAATAAGCAGAGCTTATATTTTTTCCAGAGCTTACGAAAACGCTGATATTGACAGAAAAAAAGATAAAGTTTTACTTCCCGCGCAGCTTATCGGTGTAAGGGAAGGTTGCAGAATAACAGGCGAGCAGAATGTAAAACTTAAAGATGTTTTTGACGGAATCCCCGCAGAAAAAACTGTGTTTTACTCTTACGCTGACCTGGATAAGCACGGCGAGGATGTGGCTTTTGACGGTGAAGAATTCTGTGACTGGAATATTGGTGCAAATCTTGGCGCAATCAATGTAACCATTCCCGTTCCTTACGGGGCACTTGTGCCAAAAGGTAAAGACGGAATACTTGTAGCCTGCAGAGCTCTTGGTGTTGACAGGAACACTTCAAGCTGTGTAAGAATGATAAGGGATATGTTCAAAATCGGCGAGGTTGCGGCAGATGCGGCGTATCTTGCAATCAAGGACAATTGCGCGGTTAAAGATGTTGACTATGAAAAATTAAGTGAAATGCTAAAAGAAACAAAGTGCCTTGATGAGAATGTGAATTTCGGTTACAGGGAGGATAAGGTTACAGTAGACGGAGAAAAAATTCCTCCTGAAAAGGTAGAGTTCATAAAAGATAAGAACAAGCTGATTGATGCTCTTGCCACCGACAGACCCGGAATTGCAATATGGTCTGCAAAGCTTATGGGAGAAGAGTGCTTTGATGTTCTTGAAAAAGCACTTGAATCTGAAAATGAAAATCTTTCAAAGCATTCTGCTTTTGCCCTTGCACTTTGCGGTAATGAGAAATGCCTTGATGTGCTTCGCAAAACCGCATTGGAAAGAGACGGTTTCATTTTGCAGGACTGCAGAAAGCACAATAGAATGAGAGGCTGGATGGCGGTTTATCTTTTGGGTAGGCTGAAAGATAAAGGTGCGGTTGATATTCTGTGCGATATTTTGACAGACGGAAATGTGTATAAGGATTATAAATATTATATTGTCCGCGATAAAGTGAGAAGAGAACCTGTCAAAGGAATTGAGCTTGTATACTTTCAGTTTGTATCAATTGCTCTTGCCGCTCTTCTTAAAACAGGCGATGAGCATAAGGATACAAGAGAAAAAATCAGAAAGGCAACAGAAAAAGCCTTTTACGACGGCTTTGAAAAAGACTTCACAAATCAGCCTGAATTAAGCAGTAAATATCAGATGGTAAGTAATATGAAAAGTGTTGCAGAAAAAACTATAGCAAAGTGGTAAAAAGAGATGGCGTTAGCCGAGTGCTCGCAAGGACACTCGGCTAACGCCATCTCTTTTTAAGTTTACCGGAAGAAGCCGGGCATAAAATATCTGAACAGTTCTTCAAAGTCGACAGTTATATATTTTCTTTGCTGCGGTTGTCTTTTTGGCTGCTCATATCGTGTAAGAGTTACTGAGGATACAGTTTCGTTGCCTTTTGAGTCAACAGCGTAAAATGTATATGTCCCTGCTTCAAGCTCAAGATATGCAGTATTGCTTTTGCCAAGCTCAACAGCTGTTTCTTCGTTTCCTGCATTAAAGTAGTCTGTTGTCTGCTGACCGTTTGCATAGGAAACGTAGCTTAAATCGTTGTCTTCATCTACCGCTTTGACGGTAAGATATGAACTTTGTCCGTATCTTGACATATAAAGCTGAATAACAGGTGCTTTGCCTTTGTATTCAACAGGTGTTTTAACCTCCCATTGCTCTTCGGGTAATTCTGAAGTATTGAAATTAAGTGCCGCCGCAAGGTCAGGCATACCGCCTGAAAGCACTGCATTTTCAAGGCTTTCAAGCTTTGATGCAGAGGAGATAAGAATGTTTTTTACATCCGCAAGGGTTGAATTTTCAAAATGAGAGTAAACAACTGCCGCCGCACCTGAAACCATAGGTGCCGCCATTGAAGTTCCGCTCATATAGCTGTAATCGTTGCCTGATGTGGTACTTAAAATGTAGGAGCCGGGAGCGGCAATGTCAACAGAGTTTTTTCCGTAGTTTGAGCTGTAGTTAAGGGTGCCGTCGTAATTGAGATTTGCGACGGAAATAATGTTCTCAAGCTCATAGGATGCAGGGTAGCTTGGACGTCTGTCGGTGTTTATGCCGTCATTCCCGGCCGCCACAACAAAAAGCATATTGGAATTTGCCATAGTTTCGTAAAGGGCGCGGTCATTTGTGCTCGTGCCCAGACTTAAATTGCATATTTGTGCACCATTCTTTTCAGCATACTGTATTGCCTGAATAACCGAGGCGGTTGAACCGCTTCCGTTTATTCCGCCGAGAGCTTTTACAGCCATTACTTTAATATTTCCGCTTTGTGCGATTCCCGAAATACCAATGCCGTTGTCAGCTTTTGCAACAATTGTTCCTGCCCCGTGAGTGCCATGGTCGTCTTCGCTTCCGGTGTAGATTGAATTGTTGTTATTGTAAAAGTTCCAGCCGTAAATATCGTCAACATATCCGTTGTTGTCATCGTCAATGCCGTTGTCGGCTGTTTCATCGTCATTTGTCCATATACGTCCGCTTAATTCTTCATGAGTATAGTCAATTCCTGTGTCAACCATTGCAACAATTACTTCTCTGCCGCTGTCTTTATATGTATCGAGAGCACTGCTTAAATTAATATCAATGCCCTCTAAAGCATTAACCTGATTTCCTGTATGATTGCTGCTGAATCCAAAAAATCCGCCGCCCGGAATTCCAAAGAAATCAGGCATTTCCCAGAACCCCGGTAAAAACATATCACCAAAAGGAGTATCATATACGGGATATTCGTTTTTTTGTTCTTCCATAAAGAATGTTCCGTCGTTTTCAAGTGCCCACTGTTTTGAAACAAGAGGGTCTGAAGAAAGCGTGGCTTGGGTATAAGTATAATTCGGTTGAACAAAGCTTACAGTATCATTCCCTGACAGGGCTTCCATAACATCTGAAAATTCTGTTTCATCTTCAAAGCTTATCACTTCAAAGGAGTTGTCATTATACATTACAAAAATTTCATTGCCTGCATATTCTTCAATGGCTGTACTGTTGTTTTCTGCACCGTAAACAGTCAACGATAAAAACATAGAAAAAATCAGAAGAAGAGATATTGTTTTTTTCATAATTATTCTCCTTTCGTTCCTGTTTTTAATTTTAAAGCAAAAATATGATAAAAGTATGATAAAAAGAGAAAAAATACAAGAGCAGATGCACTTGTATTTTTTAAACTATTCTTCTTCGCGGAATTGCTGTCTGTATAATTCGGCATAAACACTGTCAAGTGCAATGAGTTCTTCGTGTTTTCCCTGTTCAACAATTTTTCCGTCAGCAATAACTGCAATTTCGTCAGCATTTTTGATTGTTGAAAGCCTGTGTGCCACAACAAGTGTTGTTCTGCCTGCGCAAAGTTCGTTAAGTGCGCTCTGGATGAGGATTTCCGTAGTGTTGTCAAGGGCACTTGTTGCTTCGTCTAAAATAAGGATAGGCGGATTTTTAAGGAATACCCTTGCAATACAGAGCCTTTGCTTCTGGCCTCCCGAAAGCCTTACGCCTCTTTCGCCTATAACGGTGTCATAGCCCTTTTCAAGGGTCATAATGTAGTCGTGAATATTCGCTCTTTTGGCAGCTTCAACAACCTCATCAAAGGTAGCATCAAGACGGCCGTATAAAATGTTGTCTTTAATGCTCGCATTAAAAAGGTAAATATCCTGCTGAACAATGCCGATGTTTCTTCTTAAAGACTCCATAGTAATGCTTTTTATGTCTTTTCCGTCAATTAAAATCTGTCCGCCGTTTATGTTATAAAAATGAGGAATAAGGTGACAGATTGTAGTTTTTCCGCCGCCGCTTGGTCCAACCAGTGCAAAGGTTTTCCCCTTTTCAATTTTAAGGCTTATCCCTTTTAAAACATCTCTTGAAGTTTCATAGCTGCTTGAAACATTTTTAAATTCAATGTTACCTTCAAGTCTTTCAATGTCCTTTGCATCGGGACTGTCTTTTTCAGGCTCCATATTCATAATTTCCGTAAATCTTTCAAATCCCGCAAAGCCGTTCTGGAACTGCTCCGTAAATCTTATAAGAGTCATAACAGGAGAAATAAACAGGTTAACTGAAACAATAAATGCAGAGTAGTCGGCAAAGTTTATTTCACCGCCGTAAAGGAAAAGTCCGCCCGCAATTAAAATAACAACGTTAAAGATATCTGTAACAAAGGAGGTGGAAGAGTGAAATTCACCCATAGCCTTGTAAGAATCTCTGCTTGCTTCCCTGAACATTTCGTTGCCTACTTCAAATTTTTCTCTTTCTTTTTCAGCATTGGTAAATGCTTTTGTAACTCTTATGCCTGAAATACTGCTTTCGATTGCTGCATTGATTTCAGCAACGGATTTTTTACTTTTCTTGAATGCTGCGCGCATTTTTGTTCTTTTAGAAATGGTTATAATAATCAAAAATGGTACACATGCAAAAATAATAAGCGTAAGCTTTACGTTGATTGTAAAGAGATAAACAAAGGAAATAAGAACCGAAATGGAAGTTATAATAATATTTTCCGGACCGTGATGTGCAAGCTCTGAAATTTCAAAAAGGTCAGAGGTGAGTCTTGACATAATTTTACCCGTTTCGTTGTTATCGTAGAAAGAAAAGGGCATCTTTTCAAGATGGTCGAACATATCGCTTCTCATCTGCGCCTGTATACCAACGCCCATAACGTGACCCTGATATTGAACAAAGTAGCTGAGCAAAGCACGTATAATATACAAAATTAAAAGTCCGAGACCAAAAATTACAATCATCCGATAGTTTTTGTTGGGAATAAGGTCGTTAAGCATTGTTCTTGTAACAATCGGATAAAAAACCGCAATAAGGGACATTAAAAAGGATGCCGCCATATCAAGAAAAAATATTTTTTTGTGAGGTTTGTAATAGCTTAAGAATTTTTTTAACATATATATTTTCCTGTTCTGACTGAAATGGAGCGGATGAAAATCCGCTCCTTAATTATACTATGTTTTATAATTATTGTCAAAACTTTGACCCTGTAACAAGCTTTTCCGCAAATCCCCACAAAAAGCTTAAAAATACTACCGACACAGACCATATCAGCATAGTATTTCCCACATCTGTGCCAAAGTCCAAAAGCTGTACAATGTTAAGTATTGCAACGTGAATCAAATATGCAGAAAAAGAAACTGCAGAAAGTTCAGAAATGAATTTATTACTTTTATGTATATGATTCTTGAAAAAGAGGAAAACTGCCGCCGCTTCAATGTAGTGATTTAAAGTGTATCCGCCGTTGAAAAACAAATCACCCGTAGTTTCTGTGGTGTAAATATTCCAGATGGGGAATAAAATAAAAGAAACAATTCCAAGCAGATAAATAATTTTTTCGGTCTTTTTTGAAAAGTTGAAATTTCCCATAAGATATCCTAAAATGACATAGCCCACGTAGCCCATTATTCCGTCATCTGTTAAATAAAAGTGAAGCTTCCCGTTAAAAATGATGTTTAAAATCGGTCTTACAGTGGTCTGAAATCCGCACAGCACAAGAAAAAGAAAAAGAGTTTTAACAGTGCATTTTGAAACAATCATTCTTAAAAAAGGCATTAAAAGATATATGAACAAAATGGAGTAAACAAACCATAGGTGATATGCACTTCCTCTGTCTGCAAGCTCTCTTAAAAAACGCATAACGGAAAAATCGGTTTTATATATTATGCTGTTTAAAATAAAGTAAAAAATGTCATACACAAGAAAAGGTATTGCAATTTTAACAAAGCGCTTTTTGTAGAAGGCTTTGATGTCGGTAATGTCTTTTTGCAGAAGAAGATATCCGCTCATCATAAAAAACAGGGGAACGCCCGTTCTTAAAAGTTCGTTTACGAAAACAAGAGATGTCCAGAGTATACTGCCTTTGTTTGAAAAATCTCCCAGGTATTCGTAAATACAGTGAATAATAATAACCATTACCGTAGCAAATACTCGGATATAATCTAAATATTCAAATCGTTTTTCGTTTTCTTTCATAATTTTCACTCCATTTATATAATACTTTCAAAAACTATTTGTTTTTCCGGTACTGTGACGGTGTACAGCCCATAAAGCGCATAAACATTTTGTTGAAATAACTGCTGCTGTTAAATCCGCACTCCGATGCAATTTCCGATATGGATGCATTTTCGTTAAGCAGCATTCTTCCGCTTTGAATTATTCTGTAACGGTTTAAATACTGAAAGGGTGAAACGTCCGACATCTGTGAAAAAACTCTGCAAAGATGCTCGGGACTCACAAATACATAGGCAGACATTTCTGCTAAAGTAACATTATTCTTGTAATTTTTATGAATAAAGTCAATGGTTTTTTTAATGATTTCAATGTTTTTGTTTTCGTTTTTTTTCTTTTTCCTATGTGTTTCTTTTATAAGAAGTGACATCAGCTTTGTGGCATAACATTTCATTTCAAGTTCATAGCCGAATTCTTTGTTTTCATATATGTCATTCATCTGAAGTATCAGTTCACATTCTTCGGAGTTAAGCTTTTCGGGAACAGAAAGCTCACCGTTTATGAGAGGAACAATATATCTGTTCTTAATTAAATCCTTGTCACTCATAATAAAATCAGACTTAAAAAGCAGAATAATCATATGTCCGCAGGTGTTTTCGGCGGAAAGGACAGAATGCAGTGTTCCGGAATTTATAAAAATGCCTTCGCCGTCAGAAAGCGTTATATAGTTTTCATTAACCTGAACGGTCATTTTGCCTGATTGTACCACACAGAATTCAAATTCTTTGTGAAAATGAAGTGGGGAGAACGCTCGTTTTTCCTCGTTTGAAATAACTTCTTCAATGTCAAAAGGAAATCCGGGAGTTCCATGTACTCTTTTTTCACGTAATTCAATATTGTTCATAAACAAACCTCATCAATATTGTGTTAATTTTTGTTAATATTATTGTAGAAATCCCCAAAATATACTAATATAATTATAGTATATAGATATAAAAATGTAAATGCTTTTACAGATTTTTTAATGATACGGGAGAATATACGGAAAGGATGGGGGTTATGGCAGTTTATCTGGCGGTTGATCTGGGAACTACAGGCTTGAGAAGTGTTCTTTTTGATACAAACGGTAAAGCTCTTGCGTACAGCTATGAGGAATATGAACTTATTACTCCGAAAGAAAATTATGTTGAGCAGAATGCAGAGTTGTGGTGGAAGCTTACTCTTAAAACTGCCAAAGCTGCTATTTCAGATGCAGGCATTTCAGCCGGTGAAATAAAAAGTATTTCAATAAGCTCCCAGGGGATAACAGTTGTTCCTGTTGACGAAAGCATTAAACCTCTTTACAATGCGATAAACTGGCTTGATATGAGAGCTGAAGACGAGGTTTGTGCGATTGAAAGGGATTTTGGAAAAAATAAAATATTTGAAATTACCGGAAAGCCCATCAATGAAGCTTATACGCTTCCAAAACTCTTATGGCTAAAAAATAATGAGCCTGAAATTTATGAAAAGGCATATAAATTTTTAATGCCGATGGATTTTCTTGTTGCACGCTTTACGGGAAAATGTGTAACAGATTGCAGTATGGCATCGGGAACACTTATGTACGATTTGAAAAATCAGCAGTGGTGCGATGAAATTCTTGACTTTTATAAAATAGATAAAAATAAATTGCCGACACTTTCACAAAGCGGCGAAGCAGCGGAAAAAGTTCTTCCCGGTGCAGCAAAGAGTCTGGGGTTAAATCCGGAGTGTGTTGTAGGTGTTGGTGCCCAGGACCAGAAATGTGCCGCATTCGGCGCAGGACTCGAAGATGGCATAATGACCGTATCCCTTGGTACGGCGGCTGCTGTGACAAAACTCTGGAATGAGGCAAAGACCAATATAAATACAGGTGTAGGCTGGTGCGGATACATAAACTGCGAAACCTTTGTAACCGAGGGGGTAATTAACACGGCCGGCACCTGCTTAAGATGGGTTCGTGATATGTTCTTTAAAGGTGAGGACTATGACACAATCAACCGCGAGGCAGAAAAAGCTCTTTTAAATAAAAGCAGTCTTATGTTTCATCCGTATATGTCAGGTTCATCTGCTCCTGATTTTTACCCTGAAAGTACAGGAAATTTTTATGGCGTAAACCTTGCAACAAAGCGTGGTGATTTTGCTCTTGCGGTTATGGAAGGAGTGGCTTTTCAGCTCAGGCGTCTGCTTGAGGCAATGGATGCCTTTGATAATGTACATACGCTTATTCTTTTCGGCGGAGGAGCTAAAAGCGATTTGTGGTGCCGGATTATTGCAGACGTTACGGGAATGAAAATAAAAGTACCCGAAAACGCCGAGGCGGCTGCTGTGGGAGCGGCAAGGCTGGCAGGTCTTGCGGTTGGTCACAGTATACCTCCTCTTGAGTGTGATAAGACGTACGTTCCCGGTGATATGAAAGAGGAGTATGACAAGAAATATAAAGCGTACAGAAATTTGGAAAAGAGCTTGTGGGGTGAGATGCGTGAAAGTAATTGAGAATGCAAAAATAGTACTTGAAAATACGGTTATATCCGACGGAGTCTTGCTGATTGATGATAAGCGTATTGCCGCAGTGGGAAAAAAGGGAGAAATTGAAATTCCCGACGGTGCAGAGCGCATTGATGCAAAAGGACTTTATGCAGGTCCCGGGTTTGTTGATATTCACGTACACGGCGGAAATGGATATATGTTTGCGGATTCTCCTCTTGATGCCGCAGAATTTTTCTTAAATCATGGAGAAACAACTGTCCTTCCCACTTTGTATTATAATCTTAACAAGGATGAATTTATAAAGGCAATTGACCGCATAAAGAATGCGGCAGAGCAGAACACACCCCCGGGGAAAGCTATTAAAGGAATTTATATGGAAGGTCCGTATATGAATCCAAAATACGGTGCCGTGCCTGATGAAAACAAGTGGAAAGGGAAGATAAACGAAGCTGACTATAAAGTAATTCTTGAACATTCAGGAACTTTTGCAAAGGTATGGGCAGTAGCACCCGAGCGTGAGGGAATTGAGGAATTTGTAAAGGCGGCAAAAGAAGCTAATCCCGATGCGGTAATCAGTGCGGGGCATAGCGAGGCAAGTCCTGCACAGATAGCTGCACTTAAAAAATACAATCTTTGTCTTCTGACTCACTGTATGAATGCAACAGGCTATCCTGAAAGGGAGTTCTCGGGAACCAAAAACTGCGGCCCCGATGAGGCGTGTCTTATGGATAATGATATGTACGCTGAGCTGATATGCGACTCTGCAGGTATTCACGTTCCGCCTGATCTTATTAATTTTGTTTTAAAATTAAAGGGTGTAGATAAGGTGATTTTAATTACCGACAGCTTTGTGAGCTATGAGCCGTCACCTGAAAGTCTTTCCCATATAACTGACCTTCAGTTCGACTCAAACGGGGATTTGTGCGGAAGCAGTCTTACGATGGACGTTGTTTTAAAAAATATAATAAAGCATACCGGCTGCAGTATAACTGATGCATTTAAAATGGCAGCTCTTAATCCGGCAAAGCTTCTTGATATGGATAAAGAAATCGGTTCTGTTATGCCGGGTAAACTCGCAAATCTTGTAGTAATGAACGAAAATTTTGAAATTAAAAATGTAATTTTTCAGGGAGAATTTATCAGAAAGGATGAAAAAATATGTTAAAAGCAGGAATAGCACGTGCAGACATCACACCGGCTCAGGGTCTTGAGCTTGCGGGATATCCTCATTATCCAAGATATAACGAGGGTTTTCACGACCCCCTTTATGCAACCTGTATGTATCTTGAAAATAAAAGCACATCGGTGGCAATGGTTGCCCTTGACTTGTTGTTTTTCTCTAAAAAACACGTAAAAGAAGTAAGAAACCGCGTTGAAAAAGTATGCGGAATTTCAGGTAAAAATGTAATGATAAGCTGTTCTCATACTCATTCGGGTCCCTGGGCTTCGGGCCGACTCGATATTGAAAGTCTTGAAGCAGGTAAGGAACAGCCTTATGAGTATATCGAAACAGTTATCTGTTGTATTGTTGATATTATAAAAGATGCAAAAGAAAATGCATTTAATGCAAACTTTGCATCGGAAATGTCTCTTTGCGGCGCGGAAAGCGGAATCGGCGGAAACCGCCGTATTCCCGGAGGTCCTCACGACCCGTCTGTTAATGTAATGGCAATCAGGGACGAAGAAAAAACCGTTCGCGGTATTTTTGTAAATTATGCGCTTCATCCTACATTTATTCACGAGTGGAGTAATGTGTGCACTGCGGATTATCCTGCGTACTTAAAGCTTGAGCTTGAAGAACTTGAACCGGGCGCAATTGCCGCATTCACCCAAGGTACATCAGGCAATCAGTCAAGCCGTTACTATCGTCAGGGAGAAAGCTATGATGAGGCTGAACGTGTGGGAAGAACTCTCGGTAAAGCGGCGCATCTGGCTCTTGAAAAGGCTGAATGGAAGAGCGAGCTTGATATAAGAATTGCCACATCGGAGCTTGAGCTTGAACTGAGGGACTTCGGTACAGAGGAAGAGCTTACAAAACAGGTTGAACACGATGAGGCAATTTATAAAGAACTTTATGCAAAATACGGCAATTCAACCGACAGAAATGAATATTATCTCTGGCAGAATGCCAACCTTAAACTTCTCGGTGCCGAGGATCAGCTTGGATATGTACTTATGCAGAAAAAAGGTATAAAGATAGAACTTCTTGAAGATGAAGCACCTGCAGAAATTCAGATTTTCCGTTTGGGAGAAACCTGTCTTGTCGGCGTTCAGGGTGAGGTTTTTGTTGAATACGGATTGTATATAAAAGCAATGGCGGGCTTTGGCAAGGTTATTGTAAACGAACTGTCAAACGGATGCCTTCCGGGATATTTGTATACTCCCGAATCCCTGATTACAGGCGGTTATGAAACCGACACCTCAATGCTGGGTGAAAATTTCGGACGAAAACTTGTTGACAAGGTGCTTGAAACTATTGAAAAAATTAAGGAGAAATAAAAATGAATTTTAAAGAAACATTTTTACACGAATTTTATCCCTTTAAAAATCAGGGAGAAATTGACAGAGTGAGAAAAATAACAAAAGAGGATATTATTGCATTAAACGGAAAACATCCCCAAAATCCAAACATCAAGCTTGAAGTAAGAAGAAATGATGAATTTGAAATAGTTATGATTACCGATATGGTAAAAAGAATTATTGATTCAGATATTAACGATAAGCAGGTTGTTATGATTATGTGTAACCCTAATCCTACATACAGAAAGGTTGCATATATGTTGAACGAAATGAATGTCAGCTGCAGAAACGTCAAGTTTTATATGATGGACGAATGGGCAGATGAGGACGGAAACGTAGCTCCTTTAACATATAAGGCGGGTTTCGGTTATGCATTCAGGCGCTATATGCTTGATAATATAAAAAATCTCGGATTTAAAGAAGAAAACTTTATTTATCACAGTAACAAAACAACCCCTGATTTTTCAAAAATGCTCGAAGCAGACGGTGAAGCGGATATTGTATATTCAGGTCCCGGCTGGCCGGCTCACCTTGCATTTATTGACCCTGTTGAAGACTGGTTCAAACCCACAATGGAAGAATACCTTGCCCAGCCTGCAAAGGTTGCACCCCTTCATCCGCTGACAATTGCACAGAATTCATTGCACGGCGGATTCGGAATGTCGGGCGATATATCAAAGGTGCCGCCAAAGGGAGCAATGATGGGACCAAGAGATGCAATGAAAGCCAAAAATGTTCTTGATATGCACGGTATTACAACAGCAGGCTCGCAGGTTACCTGGCAGAGATTAACCTCAAGACTTTGTATTTTCGGAGAACCGTCACAGGAAGTTCCTGCATCAATTCTTCAGCTGAGAGAAAATCCTACACATATTATAATGAGCGAAAATCTTGCATCAACTATAAAAGAGGACGAATTTTTACAGTATTAAAAAAAGAAGGTGTATCACATTCCTTCTCTTATTGCTTCAATGCCTATTAAAACTGTAAGTGTTAAACCAAAACCCAATAATGTATATGTCATCTTATCATCTCCTCTGCATAATAAAAAGAACTGCAAACTTATTCTGCAGTTCTTTGTCTTTTATTCAAATGTATCTAATATATCAGCACGTTCATTATTTATCTCTTGGAATATAGTTTCACTTTCTTTTGTTTTTGCAACGTCAGGATGATATTTCTTTGCAAGATTTCTGTACTCATCCTTCAACACTTTTTCGTCAGTATGTGCTTTTGGAGAAAACCAACTATCTCCATAAGGCTTTTCAACAGGTACATCATTTTGAATATCTGTTTCTGGTATTTCATCATTCCAAAAGGACATAAATTCATCAGATATACTTTCGCAAGGGATATTGATATATGGCAGATTTACCATTTCATCATCAGGCAAAATAAAAGCTTTTTTGCCATATACAAACATTTTGTTGTTTGACGAATTTAGCAGTGTCGATATTTTGTCAGGTGCTTTTATAAGCCTGATAAGCAGTTTGATGTATTCATCGTTGCTGTTTATCAATTTTGTCGACATTTCAACCGCTTTATCTACTTCTCTTTTTACCAAATCATATAATTCATTTTCAAATTCTGTAATTTCAGCTTGAATATCCCTTATAATTGCTTCTGTATCTTTAATGAGTTGCTTTGCATAATAATACTTTTCTTTATATTCTTCATATTTTTCTCTGTTTCGCTCTGTTGAAGCCTGAGACATAGCCTGATGGTACATTGATTCTGACTTATGTTGTATGGAAACCTGTATTTGTCTCGCTTTCAATCTTTTATTTAAAGACTTGAAAACCTTTTGTTGAGATTTGACATAATCAGAGGTTTTATAATATAAACCATATATGTCATCATATCCACATATTTGAGCAAGGACACCATAGTCAAATATTGCTTGGTCAGGAGCATCAGGTATTCCTGACGAAGAATAACAATCTGCCTTTAACAAAAAATCTATTACTGACTTTTTACCCAATATTATTGCATAATGCAAAGCATTAAAGCCTAAACAATCTTCTAATTCAAATAAATCAATGTGCGATGGTGGTTGGTTATTACTAGCTCTGTCATACACTTTATTCATAAGAACATTAGTAGTTTTGCATTTAAAATATTCTAAATTAAATGCCTCATTCATACCAACAATATTGAGTATAACTTTTTGAGCTTCTTTAAATTTCTCTGTCTGACCTAACCGTGCCGAAATATAAGCAATTATTCGCGCTGAACTCAAATCATCATCCTTAGTATAAGCGTTTATATTGCTTAATACCTCTGAAAGATAATTATTGTCAAAAGTTAGTGCTGAATTGGATAAGTCTGTGATAAAATCTTTTATAAATGTTGGTATATCATTTTTTATCTTTTGAACTGCCGTTGTTGATATATAATCAGGCAAACAAGAAATATACTCCCCGACATTATGTAATCCTCTTCTTCGATAAATCCTTTCTACGATAATAGGTGCCACTTTTTCATTATACCTTTTATCATATATAAGAGAGGCTAATATTATTTTAAGTTCTTTTGATAATGAACAAGTCTTTATTTCCGCTTTTCCACGTTTGATTGCAATATCCACTAATTCGTTTCGTTGTTGTATCGCCCAAGAATATTCATTTATTAGTCTTTTTTGCATATCCGTTAGAAAAGAAAACAATTCGTCGCCTATTGTATTTTTGCCAATAATACTGCCATTCCATAATACTTTAGTCATGTCAGGACTAACAATCTCCAAGGAAGCTTTTTCATCTTCTTTTGAGAAAACATATTTGCATAATTCATCAAAGGGTAATTTGTTTTTTTGCCCTGTTTCAAATATCGAACTTTGAAAATAAACCCCTCTATCCGTGATTATAACTCCATCCATTGTTAGAGGAACAAGAAAAACGGAACTCTTAATGTAGGCAATTATTGCTTCATCAGTGCCAATAGTATATGCTTTATAAATTTTTGATAAATCCTTGATCTTTGATAGGTCAAAGGATATTTTTTGATAGTATTTTTTGACATAATAAATGTCATCTTTGAAAGAAACTGCCATTTCTACATACCTCCGTGTTAATCAAGCCTTCTACTTATAACCCAAGTGTGAGGTCTCATTTTCCCATTAGGCAATCTTGTTTTTCTTGGACATTCCCCAGGCTGTGGTCTGCCATAAGTTGTTGGACACATAACCTTCTTTCCGCAATATGAACACATATATTCTATTCTTTTCGCCTTTATCATTGCTTTTGCACCCCCCCTTTTTATATACTTTCTTTAACCATTCTTCTTATAGTCTTTTCGCTATAACCATATTTCTTGGCGAGCTGTTTGATATTCTTTCCGTCATATTCAATCGGCACTTGTTTTTTAACATAATCGGGATTGAACAGTCTTGTAGGAAAGCTTATCTGCATACCTTTATATGTCTGATACATCTGTATTGCAACATCTACACCAAAGGCTTCGGAAATTTCATTGTAGACGGCATTAAAGACATTTTTAGAACTGTCATTTCCCACATTAATCACCTCTGGGGAATATTCTATCAAATCAGATTTCATAAGTAAAACCCCATTGTCCTTGTAAATGTCCATATTTTACAAGTGTTCATAAATGATGATATTTCGCTTTGTGCCTGAAATAAAAAGCATTTTCTTATAGGGACAAATCTCTTGAATGTACTCGGTAATGTCAAAATTTTTGCTGAAATGCACTATATCAAGTTCCTCATCCTTATTACATACAACCACAAAACTGCCCATAAAGCAGTTCCGCACTGTGCTTATATAGTACCAATAAATGAAATACGCCGCCGGCACATTCCTCGCATAGCGTTAGTGCTTTTGCTTATTTCAAGAAATTATACTCAAACAACACCTGAG
>CAZMHL010000030.1:0-16236 GCA_964566065.1 uncultured Eubacteriales bacterium | reverse complement strand
GACTATCGTAACAATTTTCCTTGGAATATCGGGTGGTGCTACAGCAACGGCAGAAACCTTCCTCAAATTCCAGACAATCGCAATTATCGTTATGGGTGTTGTTGCATTCGGCTTCGGTACGGCAGGCGGAGTTCTTCTTGCTAAATTTATGAATCTGTTCTCAAAGAACAAAATCAATCCGCTTATCGGCTCGGCAGGTGTTTCGGCAGTTCCTATGGCGGCACGTGTGTCACAGGTTGTAGGACAGAAGGAAAACCCGAAGAACTTCCTCCTTATGCACGCTATGGGACCTAACGTTGCAGGCGTAATCGGTTCTGCAATTGCGGCAGGTGTTCTTATTGCATTGTTCGGTTGATAACTTATATATAGGAAAGGAAAATCAAAATGGGCAAATTATTTATTACAGATACCATTCTTCGTGACGCGCATCAGTCACAGGCTGCTACACGTATGAAGATTGAAGATATGATTCCTGCTCTTCAGATTCTTGACAAGGTTGGTTACTGGTCGGTTGAGTGCTGGGGCGGAGCTACATTTGATGCTTGTATGAGATTTTTGAACGAAGACCCCTGGGAAAGACTTCGCACAATCAAGGCTAATATGCCTAATACAAAGCTTCAGATGCTTTTCAGAGGTCAGAACATTCTGGGCTATAAGCACTATGCAGATGATGTTGTTGAACAGTTCTGCAAAAAGTCAATTGAAAACGGAATTGACGTTGTTCGTGTATTTGACGCTCTTAATGACCCGAGAAACCTTGAGGCAGCAGTGAAATTCGTTAAAGAATACGGCGGACACTGTGAAACAGCTATCAGCTATACAGTAAGTCCTGTTCATAACATTGATTACTTCGTAAAGCTTTCTGAAAAGCTTGAAAAAATGGGTGCAGACTCAATCTGTATCAAGGATATGGCAAACCTGCTTCTTCCTTATGATGCTTACGAGCTTGTTAAAAAGCTTAAGGAACACATCAGCGTTCCGATTCATCTGCACACTCACAACACCGCAGGTACAGGCGATATGACAAACCTTATGGCTGCACAGGCGGGAGTTGACATTATCGACTGCGCACTTTCACCTCTTGCAAACGGTACTTCAAACCCGTCAACAGAGGCAATGGTTGCAACAATGCAGGGAACAGAAAGAGATACGGGTCTTGAGCTTAAGGTTCTTGCAGAAGCGGCTTCTCATTTCAGAAGGGTTGCGGAAGAAATGAAATCAAGCGGAACTCTTGACCCGAAAGTGCTTAACGTTGATCCTAATGCACTTTTGTATCAGGTTCCCGGCGGAATGCTTTCAAACCTTATTTCACAGCTCAAACAGCAGAATGCTGAAGATAAATACTATGAAGTATTGGAAGAAGTTCCGAGAGTAAGAAAAGACTTCGGTTATCCTCCGCTTGTAACACCGACAAGCCAGATTGTAGGAACTCAGGCTGTTCTTAATGTTTTAATGGGAAGATACAAAATGATTTCCAAAGAATCAAAAGGACTCTTAAGAGGCGAATACGGTCAGCTTCCTGCAGAGGTAAATGAAGAAGTAAGAAAACTTGCAATCGGCGATGATGAAGTTATCACCTGCCGTCCTGCAGACCTCATCGAAGCAGAACTTCCTAAATATAAGGAAGAAACAAAGGATATGGCAAAATGCGAAGAAGACGTTTTAAGCTATGCGCTCTTCCCGCAGGTTGCACAGAAATTCTTTGAAGAAAGAGAAAGAAAGGCTCACGAGGGAGATACAAAGACAATCTTTGTTGCTGATATTTCTTAATTAAAAACATATTCAAACTCCGCTGATGCGGAGTTTGTTTTTGTATAAATAAACCACGCGCCTAGTAGGGGCGGATGCCCACATCCGCCCGTGTTATTGGATTCGCCGAATGTCGTTTGTTTTGCGGGACGATGTAGGCATCGTCCCCTACGCGGTCGGTGATAAACGGTTACCTTTGTAGGGGAGGGGCTTGCTCCTCCCGTTTGTTTCCGCGAAACGAGCAAGCCCGTTCCCTGCACATAGGCAAAACAACAATGCATAGGGGTGGACCTGTGTGTCCGTCCGTTATTTTTTGCTGTTTGAGAGAGCGAAAATTCTACAAAAGCTGTCGCAATTCAAAGGGTTTTGAGACTTATTTTGCGAATAAAAAAGCCTTTAGTAAAAATGCACAACAAGTTTGTGCTTTTTTTCTTAAAATGCTTTTGGATGTTTTCCTTGACAATGATTTCCTTGTAGGATATAATGAAGTGTACCCTAGTATACGTATATCCTAACGTAGAAAAAAATTCAAGAGAGGAGAAAAAGATATGGGTAAATTTTTCACAAAAAAAGTTGTGCCTGTAGTGCTTATCATTGCAATGTTGTTTTCAATGACAATGACATCATTTGCAACTGAAACAGCAGAACCTACAGTTAGCATGACTGCTTCTGAAATTGCAGACGGCAAATTTACCGTAACAGTTTCAGTTGCAAACAACCCCGGTATCGATTCATTTAACTGGAAACTTGGCTATGATTCAGCTTTAGTTACTCCTGTTTATGATGCAGATACATTCTGGGGAGAAGTAGTTTCAGAGGGAACTCTTGAAACTAACCTCGCAGATACGGAATATGTAGCAGGAACACCTGTTTCAGCCGTATTTGCAAAAGCAGACGGAACAACAGTAAACGGTAAAGTTTTCGCTGTTGATTTCGCTCTTACAACACAGGCATACAATGCCGACATTAATTTCACACTTGATATTGATGATACAGTAACAACAGGCACATTTGCCGAAGTTGCTGACCTTACGGTAAAAGGTCCTTTGGCAGCTGTTTCATTCTCATCAATAGAAGTAACATCGGTTGACTCAACTGAAGCAACAATTTCATGGGACATTGTTACTACAGAAGCAGCTCATGATGTTTTCGTTGTTTTAAGAGACGGCGTTGAAATCGCAACTCTTACAACAGAAGACCGTTCTTACACAGACACAGGTCTTACAGAAGGTACAGAATATGTTTACCAGGTTAAGTGCGGTGAAGTTCTCTCAGCCGAAGTAACAGCTAAAACTGTTTCCAAAGCTGAAGAAGCAAGCACAATCACACTTATCCCCGGCGGAACAAACAAATCACAGACAGTTAACTGTGAATACACAACATATACTCTTCCCGAAGGAACAGATTATGTAAGAGACGGTTACACATTCGCAGGCTGGTCAGCCGATAACGGTGCAACAATCCTTGCAGGCGGCGAAGAAGTTGCTGTAACAGGCAATATCATCTACCAGGGTATCTGGAAGAAAGTAGCTGCA
This sequence comes from uncultured Eubacteriales bacterium, assembly GCA_964566065.1. Classification (GTDB taxonomy): domain Bacteria; phylum Bacillota; class Clostridia; order RGIG6154; family RGIG6154; genus CAZMHL01. The sequence continues at coordinate 12,952 of CAZMHL010000030.1, read as the reverse complement.
ACACCTTCTACATGGGTGTTCTACGATCCGAGCACAGAAGTTGCTACAATTTCTTATAACTACACAGCTCAGACTACTATCGGAAGAAACAACGGAAGTTATTTCTTCACAAAATACCCTGCAATTGAAGATACAGACTTCTTTAAGGCTGAATATCAGAACTACGGACGTCACAGAAACGGTTATTATAAATATAACCTCTATCCTGTAACGGAAGATGACTTCACAGCAGCTTTCGGTGAGTATCTTATCGCTGATAACCTCAATGCATCAGGTATCGAGCTTGATCCCGACACATTTGAGTTCCCGATATTTGCAGCAAGAATTTATCAGTCAGCTGAAAACATTTCATCAACAGATGATCCTCACAGATGGCTTGAAGGTCACGATATTACAAGCTTTGTAAAAGCTAACACAAACGGATTTATCCTTGCTCATAACCTTACAGGCGGTACTGAAACAACAGAAGGTCTCAGACTTACAGGTACAAAAGCAAGAATCGTTACATATCACCTTCCTGAAGAAGAAGATACAACAGGAAGAGCTGTTATCACATTCGATGCTAACGGCGGTAAAGGTTCTATCACAAGAATCGTTGCTGATGCAGGCGATGAAATCGTTCTTCCTGCATCAGGTATGACACGTAAAGACCACGTTCTTACAGGCTGGACAAACGGTACAACGACTTACGAGCTTGGCGCAAAGATAGAAGTTACAGCTACAACAGAATTCAAGGCTGTATGGAACTACTACGGCGGCGGCACAGCAACAGAAGAATTTGACGAAAAATACTTCGTACAGGCAGGCGCATATAATGCAGATACAGCTGCATACGATGATACAATCAAAGCTGTAACAGCAGGCGCAACAGGCACAAAAGGTATCAACGCAAGAATGACAGCAGGTTCAGACGGCTACAGAGTAAGACCTTACGTTTATGTTGAACTTAACCTTGAAGGCGCAGTAGAAGCTGAATCTGCTATCCTTAACATTACAGGTGCAGCTAATGGTACTGCATCAAACAACACTATCAAGGTTCAGACAGTAGCAGGCATTCCGGCAGTAGGCGATGCTAACCCTGAAGCTGCAACAATAGATTCAAGCGTAACATATAACAGCACAACATCAAACACAGCTAATACAGTTGACATTACTGAAGCTTACAATGCAGCAGTTGGTTCAACACTCTACCTCAGATTTGAAGGTTATGCATGGACTGATGGAAAAGATCAGAACTATGTAACACTTGATGTTGATTCTCTTAACCTTACAGTTACAAAACCTGAAGGCTTCAAAGTATCCTTTGATGCTAACGGCGGTGAAGGTACACTTCCCGAAACAACATTCGGAACACTTACACTTCCCGAATGTGAACTTACAAACGGCGACCTTGCATTCGCAGGTTGGTCAGACGGTAAGAAGGTTTACTCAGCAGGTACAGAATATACACCTGCAAAAGACACAGTATTCAAAGCTACATGGAGTCAGGGCGTAACAATTACACTTGACGACAACGGAACAAAAACAACAGTAACAGTTGGTGCGGGCGGAGAAATTATTCTTCCGGAAGGTACAGCAGAAGCATCGGTTGGTACAATGACATTTGTTGGCTGGAACTATGCAGGCACAGTTTATGCTGCAGGCGAAAAAGTAAAAGCTGACATTTCCAAGACATATACAGCGGTTTATGACTATGAAGGCGGCGAAGGCAACCTCACATGGGTTGAATCATGGTACTTCGGCACAGCAGAAAATGGTGCGGAAACAGGTACACTTACAAAGGATCCTACAGGTCAGAAGAACCTCTTCAGAAAATTTGATACTTCTGCATACTATGCAAAGATTGACCTGAGAGGTGTTAAAAATATTAAGTCAGCAGTTCTTAATGTTTACCACACCAAGTTCAACAATGCAGTAACTGCGACTGTTTACGATGTTACGGAATCAGCGTACAACACAGCATTTGCAAACGCTGTAACAGGTACATTTAACACAGCTGACCTTCCGGCAGGTACATCTGTTACATCTCAGAAATTCTCAACATCCTCCTCATCAGGTTACTACGATTCACAGATTGACATTACAGAATATCTTGCAGGTAAAGTTGCAGCAGGTGCTGATTATGCATACATCAAACTTGCAAACACAGCAAGCGGCAACGCAACAACAGACGCCTGGAGAGTTAACTCTTTCTCAACAAAAGCGTATGTTATCGTTACAACAGCAACTATGGCTGACGTAGCATTCGATATGGGTGCTGAAACAATCAGCGCGGAAGTTGGTTCAACAATTACACTTCCTGCTTGCACAGCTCTCAACGGAACACTTACATTTGACGGCTGGACAGACGGAACTGCTGTTTATGCAGCAGGTGATGAATACACAGTTACAGGCAAAGTAACTTTTGCAGCTACATGGAAAGAAACTGCAAAAATTATGTACACATATTCAGGAACACTTCTTGAAGAAGTAACTCCTGAAGCAGGCGCAGAGGTAACACTTCCTGCTGCTGACGCTTATGACTTCTCACCATATACACTTGCAGGCTGGAACGACGGCACAGCAACCTACGAACCGGGCGCAACATACACATTTGCCGGCGACGCAGTAGTAGTATTTGATGCAGTTGTTACATTCGCAGGCGGCGGAGAATCAACAGTTGAATTCGGTGTTAAGAATTATCTTACATTGGGCGCATATAATGCAGATACAGCTGCATACGATGACACCGTTAAGTCTGTTGCTGAAACAAGCGGTACAGTGAGCGTCAATGCGAGAATGACTAAAGGTAACGACGGATACAGAGTAAGACCTTTCGTTGTAGTTTCAGCTGACCTCTCACAGGCTCTTATCGCTGAAAGCGTTATCCTTAACTTCAGCGTTGCATGTTCAGGTTCTGCTCAGAACACCGTTTATGTCCGTGCACTTGACTCAATGCCTGCAAAAGGCGATGCTCACACAATTACAACCGGTGATCTGGCAGGTTCTGCTGCTTTCACACAGTCAACAGCAGGTGCTAAGACTGTTGATATCACAACAGCTTACAACGAAGCGGTTGGTTCAACACTTTATCTCAAGATTTACGGTTGGGCCTATGCAGCTGAAAAAGCTCAGAACTATGTAACACTTGATGTTGACTCTGTTAATATGACAGTTACAGTACCTTCAGGTACACCTGTAATGTTCAACCAGGGCGCAGCAAGCAGAACAGCAGAAGCAGGTTCAACAATTACACTTCCCGAATTCACGGGAACAACTCCTGAGGGCAAAGCGTTCACAGGTTGGTCAGACGGCACAACAACTTATGCTGCAGGAGCAGAATACGAAGTTCCCGCAACATCTGTAACATTCACAGCTCAGTTCGCTGACGGTGTAACACTTACAGTTGTTGGTGAAAACAACGAAACTAAAGAATTTACATTCATCGCAGGAGACGTAGTTCTTCCTGACGCCGGATTTGAAAAAGACGGTTATACCTTCTATGGTTATGCTACAGCTGAAAAAACAATTTATGCTGCAGGCGACACCATCACAATGGAAGAAGATGCAGTTCTTACAGCTGTATTTACAAAGAACCTTTCAATCGCTGACTGGTATCTCTACTACGGTGCTACAGGCTACGTTGCAAATGCCTACCAGAAAAGCCACACTCTTGGCAGAAACAACGGCTCTATCCTCTTCACATCTGTTGATATTTCAGGACTTGATTATGAAGTAACAAAAGCAACCTTCTACTGGACTTCAAAACAGCAGAAATCAGGTTACACATATTTCACAGCTTACCCTGTAACAGGTGATTATGCTGCAACTTTTGCAGATGTTGCTTATAATACAATAACTGAAGAAGCTGTTGATATCACAGGTCTTACACTTGGAACAGAAATCGGCAGAACAGCTAAGAATGCAGATGCTTACATTCCTGACACAGCTTATGTATCAGGCGAATACACAATTTCCAACCTCGGAACATACTTCAATAAACAGTATGAAGCAGGTAACACAACACTTCAGATCGGTTACAAGCTTAATGACGGAAACTCTTCAGCTGAAGGTCTCAGAATGTACAACTCGACTGCTAACCCTGCTTACATGAAGGTTTATGTTCTTGCAGGTGCAAGAGAACTTGTTGAATATGTTCCTGAAGTTCCTGCAGAACCTACAGCAACAATTGACACATTCACAGCTGAAGCTACAGATGCAGGTGTTAACCTTGCATGGACAGCTACAGTTGAAAATGCTGAAAATGTTGAATATGTAATCTACAAAGATTGGGAACAGCTTACTACAACAACTGAACTTGCATACGTTGATACAACATACGATTATGAAACAACATATACATATCAGGTTGTAGTAGCAGTTGACGGCGAAGAAATCGCTTGGTCAGACGAAATCGAAGTAACAACTCCTGCAGCTCCGCCTGCAGAACCTGTTACATCAATCGATTCATTCACAGCAGTTTATGACGAAGCATCAGCTTCAGTAGTTATGAACTGGACAGCTACAGCTGAAAACGTAACAGGCGATGTTTCTTACATCATCTACAAAGATTGGGAACAGTATGCAATAACAACTGAACTCACATACACAGATGCAACAGTTGCTCCTGAAACTACTTATTACTATCAGGTAGTAATGGTAGTAGGCGGCGAAGAACTCAGTGACGTTGCTTCAGAAGAAATCGAAGTAACAACTCCTGCAGCTCCTGTTGTAACACCTAACGTATCCGTTGATACAGTTGAAGTTACAAATGTAACGTATGAATCTGCAACAGTTACATGGACAGCTACAACAGAAAACGTTGATGCAGTTACTTATGACGTGGTTGTAAACAACGACGCAGTTGTTAAGGGAATTACCGAAACAACATATACTCTTACAGGTCTTGATGCTGAAACAGCTTACACAGTTAAGATTATTGCTAACTATGACGGCGGTTCGGCAGAAGGCACAGCTGAATTCACAACAGCAAATGCTCCTGTAGTGGTTGAAGGTACATCATCAAAGGTCGTTCTTTGTGATGACGGTTACTACAGATACTATCCGAACGGAACAGACGCAGATCCTGCAACAGGTATGTGGTTACTTGACGGTTACAGATACTACTTCTCAACAGCAGCAGCTAAATACGGTGCAGCACAGGTTAACACAACAGTTAAGGTTTCAGGTGTTTACCATACATTCAATGAATATGGTGTAGCAACAGCTTATGGTGCAACATCAACTCCTGATACAGTAATTGAATGGGTTGAACCTACAACTGAAGTTTCGAATGTAACAGGTTCAGTTACAAGCACAAGTGCTACAATTAACTGGACAGCAGGTGCTACAAACGCAATCGTAACAGGATTCGAAATTTACAGAGACGGTGAACTCCTTGACACTGTTGAAGCAGACATTGATTCTACAGTAATTAACGGTACATTCGTGACAGGTAAAGGCTGGACATTTGCTCCTGTAACAGGCGAATTCACATACACAGATGACACCGCATTCCAGAACACAAGATACACATACACAGTTAAAGCAATCTTTGAAGGCGGCGAAGGTGTGGACGGTTCAATCGAACTTCTCACAGATGCTTATGCTTCAAGATATGTAACATACGAAGCTGAAACAGGTTACTGGAAGTACTTCGTTGACGGTGTAGCTCAGAAGGGTTGGATTACAACTCCTGACGGTTACAGATACTACTTCTCAGGTTCAGCATCTAAATACGGTGCAGCTATGGTAACAACAAACGTAAAAGTTGGTTCTTCTTACTATGACTTTACTGAATACGGTGCATTGATTGATTCTTACGATGAAGACGGAAACCCGGTTCTCTTCTTCGAACTTAACGGCTTCAGCACAGACGATGAAGGTATCACAAGATACTACGATAAGAACGTTTACAGAACCGGATGGCAGTTCATCGATGGTTACAAGTACTACTTCTCAACAGCTAACGGTAAGATGCTTACTGGCTCAATGAGAGTTGGTAGTATCTACTATCTCTTCGATGAAACAGACGGACACTGGGTTGGTTACTATCAGACACCTTACACTGCAGATGAATCTCCAAAAGCAACAGACGTTAACGTTTGTGATGACGGTTACTACAGATATTATCCAAACGGAACTGATGCAGACCCAATGGCAGGTCAGTGGAAAGTTCTTCCGGGTGAAGATGGTTACTATAAATACTACTTCTCATCATCATCAGCTAAATACGGCGCAGCTATCACAGGCTATGAAATCCAGGTTGGCGGTGCGTTCTACAGCTTCTATCCGACAGGCGCATTGATGAGCGTTGACGTAATGGAAGATGGCAGCGCATATATGCATCCGTACAAACTTACACTCGAACAGGGTGCTAAGAACGGTATCTGCCTTGATGATGACGGTGAATACAGATTCTACATCGACGGCGAATATCAGGTTGGCTTACTTGAAGTAGACGGTTATAAGTACATCTTCAGAACTGCTGACGGTTCAGCTGTTACATCAGCAGACCACACAGCTGATGGCTACTACAAACGTGGTGCTTACAACTATGTTCTCGATGAAACAGGTAAGATCCTCAGCAAAACACTCAGATAATCTGACGTTTTAAAATTCAGGAAACTCCCTTCGGGGAGTTTCTTTTTTGTATAATGAAAACCGTCGGCTAAGCCGTTTGTCAAAAAAAACAATTATTTTTGGTTAATTTGCCTATTACAAATTCTGAAAAAATGTGGTAAAATAATATTGGGTAAATACTTTTCAAAGCTTGGAAAAGGAGAACAAAAATGTATAAAATTGGGGATTATGTTGTTTATTCAACTGCCGGTGTATGCAAAATTTCCGACATAAAAACCGAGGAGTTTTACGGAAAAAATAAGACTTATTACATTATTGAAACTGTTTACGGAAACAAGTCTGTGGTTCACATTCCGAAAGACAATGAAATTCTTATGTCAAAAATGAGAAAACTGCACAGTAAAGAAGAAATACTTGAAATAATTGAAAAGGTAAAGAATGAATCTGTTTCCTGGCTTGGTGATTATAAAGCCAGAAATGAGCAGTATAATGCTATCCTTAAAAGCGGCGACTGTTTTGAAATTGCAAAGGTACTTAAGGCGGCGTACAAAAACGAAAAGGAAATTGCCGGACTTAACAAAAAGCTTTCAATGACAGATAAGAAAATTACAGACACTGCGGAAAAAATAATATTTGAAGAATTTTCCACAATGTTTGAAATGTCCTTTGAAGATATTAAAAAAATGGTTACGGATAAATTCGGAATTTAAAAATCTGTCCCTATGGACAGATTTTTTTTAATGTGGTAAAATATCAAAGAGGTGTATTATGATAAAAGTAATGTTTGTTTGTCTGGGAAACATCTGCCGCTCGCCTATGGCGGAATTTGTTTTTAAAGATATGGTAAAAAAAGAGAAGCTTGAGGATAAGTTTGTTATACAGTCTGCTGCAACAAGCATCTGGGAAATCGGGAGCCCCGTTCATCACGGTACGGCAAAAAAGCTTGCAGAGTTCAACATTTCCGTTAAAGGCAAAAGTGCGGTTCAGCTTGAAAAGTCGGATTATGAAAAATATGACTATATAATCGGTATGGAAAGAAATAATGTGACTGACATTCTTCGTATTGTGGGAGCAGACATACAAAACAAGGTTTCAAGACTTCTTGATTTTACAGATAATCCAAGGGATATTGCCGACCCCTGGTATACAGGTGATTTTGATACAACCTACAATGATGTAAAGGAAGGGTGCGAAGCACTTTTAAAGAAGCTTAAAAATGATTTATAGTAATATATGTAAAGGGATTTTCCGCGAAAGGCTTAACCGCTTTGAGGCAATTGTTGAAATTGACGGAAAAGATACAACTGTTCACGTTAAAAATACCGGCAGATGCAGGGAGCTTCTTATTGACGGCGCAAAGGTAATCCTGCAGAAAATGCCGGGCAGCCGAAAAACCAAATATGACCTTATTTGTGTTTACAAAGGTGACAGACTTATAAATATGGACTCTCAGGCACCCAACAAAGTGGTTTTTGAGTGGCTTCTTGAAAAGAATCTCATAAATGCAGACTACGTTAAGGCAGAGTGCAAATACGAAAATTCCCGTTTTGATTTTTATGCGGAGGGGAATAATAAAAAGTACTTCATTGAGGTTAAAGGGGTAACCTTGGAGGAAAACAATGTTGTAATGTTTCCCGATGCTCCTACAGTCAGAGGTGTAAAGCACATAAACGAGCTTGTAAAATGCATTGACGATGGCTATGAGGCATATATAATTTTTGTGGTGCAAATGGAAAATGCGGATTATTTCACACCCAATGTAAAAACTCACAAGGAATTTGCCGATGCATTGAAAAAAGCACAGAAAAAAGGTGTAAATGTGGTTTGTATGGATTGTGTTGTAAAGGAAGACGAGCTGAAAATAAATAATTTTGTACAGATAAAGCTATAATCGGTTAAAACTGTTGAAATAAACTTCTTTTAATGATATAGTAAAATGTTGAAAGGACTGATTATAAATGAAAATAGCAATAGCAGGTTACGGTAACCTCGGCAGAGGTGTGGAGTGTGCCATAAGCCAGAATAAGGATATGGAGCTTTACGGAATTTTTACAAGAAGAAATCCTGAAGATGTCAAAACCCTTACAAATGCGAAAGTCTATAATATTAATGATATAGAAAACCATAAGGACATTGATGTTGTTATTATCTGCGGAGGAAGTGCGACAGACTTACCGGTTCAGACACCGGCACTTGCAAAAATGTTCAATGTTGTTGACAGCTTTGATACTCATGCAAAAATTCCGCAGCATTTTGAAAATGTTGATAAAGCAGCAAAGGAATCGGGCAAGGTGGCAATGATTTCAATCGGCTGGGATCCGGGAATGTTCTCTTTAAACAGACTTTATGCTCAGGCGGTTCTCCCCGACGGTAAAGATTATACTTTCTGGGGTAAGGGCGTAAGTCAGGGACATTCTGATGCAATCAGAAGAATTGACGGCGTTAAAGATGCAAGACAGTACACAATTCCCGTTGAGGAGGCTTTAGAGAGAGTAAGAAGCGGAGAAAACCCCGGACTTACCACAAGAGAAAAGCATTTAAGAGAATGTTTTGTTGTTGTCAACGAGGGTGCCGACAAGGCAAGAATTGAAAATGAAATTAAAACAATGCCGAACTATTTTGCGGATTATGACACAACAGTTCACTTTATTTCAGAAGAAGAGCTTAAAAGAGATCACAGCGGTATTCCTCATGGCGGTTTTGTTATAAGATGCGGTAAAACAGGCTTGAACGGTGAAAATACACACATTATTGAATACAGCTTAAAGCTCGACTCAAATCCTGAATTTACAGCTTCTGTACTTGTTGCTTATGCAAGAGCGGCGTACAGAATGAATAAAGAGGGAATGAGCGGTTGCAAGACAGCTTTTGACGTTGCTCCGGTATATCTTTGCGAAAAATCTGCCGAAGAGTTAAGAAAGGAAATTCTGTAATGACACTTACACAAGCAAGAGAGTATTTTGCAGGAGATAAGTTTGCAACAGAGGCGACGGGTATAACAATTGAAGATGTTGGCGAAAATTATGCAAAATGCAGTTTTAAAATAAAGGATATCCATAAAAATGCAGTAGGACAGGTTATGGGCGGAGCAATTTTTACGCTTGCCGACTTTGCCTTTGCGGTCGCAACAAACAACTGCGACAGGGTGACGGTTACCGCAGTAAGTCAGATAAACTATCTCGGCATGGCAAAGGGAGATACCCTTATTGCCGAAACAAGACTTATAAAAGACGGAAAAAGAAGCTGTTTTTTTGAAATAGTTATAACCGATAATCTGGGTAATGTTGTTGCAACAGTTAATTCCAACGGAATGCATTTGGAGAAAAAACAGTAAAAAGAGTGCCTGGCACTCTTTTTTTGAGAGGATATAAATATATGAGAGATGCAGTAACAGTTGAAGAAATGAGAGCCTTTGACAAATACACAATTGAAAATTTTTTTGACAGCAAAGTTCTTATGTTCAGGGCGGCGCAGGGCATTTCTGACAGTGCGGATTTTAAAGACAAAAAGACCGCCATTGTCTGCGGAAGCGGAAACAACGGCGGCGATGGTTATGCTCTTGCCTGCATACTTAAAGAAAAAGAGGAAAAGGTTGTAATTTACAGAGTGTCCGAAAAATTTTCAGAGGACGGAAAATATTACTGCAATATGGCAAAGAGCAAGGGTGTTGAAATTCTTGACTTTACCGAAGATACCTGTTTTGGGGAATATGATATAGTAGTGGACTGTATATTCGGTACGGGTTTTTCAGGCGAGCCGAAAGGCTTGTCAAAAACTGCTATTGACAAAATTAACCAATCGGGCGCATTTGTTGTGTCTGCAGATATAAACAGCGGTCTTAACGGCAACACGGGCGAAGCACATTTTGCGGTAAAGTCAGATTTAACAGTGTCCATAGGCTTTTGCAAAGTCGGTATGTTTAAAGGCGATGCAAAAGAATACATCAAAAAGCTTGTTAATGTTGATATCGGAATTGTCAGACCGTAAATAACAGTTTTTCAAGGGTGCAGCCTACCCAGACTAAAATAACAGGTGATGATACAGAGATAATTTCAAATAATTTTTTCATACTAATTCCCTCCTTGTGATTTTATGATAACAAAATATGTGTGTCATAAAACGGACAGTTACGGACATACTGTCATAAGGAGGGATTTTTATGTGCACAGCTGTATCGGAAAAGGTTTTTTTCGGCAGAAATCTTGATGTGGAGTATGAATACGGAGAACAAATTATAATAGCTCCGAGAAATTTTGTTTTCAAATTCAGAGAAGAGAAAGAAATTAAAAATCATTACGCCATTATTGGAATAGGCATAGAAAAAAACGGCTATCCTTTGTATTTTGACGCCGTTAATGAAAAAGGTCTTGGTATGGCGGGGCTTAATTTCCCTGAAAATGCAGACTATAAAGAAATTGACGAAACCAAAAACAATGTAACGCCTTTTGAGTTTATTCCTTATGTGCTTTCTCAATGCACAAATGTCAGCGGGACGAAAGAACTTTTAAAGAACATAAATCTTGTTAAAATAAATTTCAGCGAAGAGCTTCCTCTGTCGCCGCTTCATTTTATGATTTCAGATAAAAATGAAAGTATTGTGGTTGAATGTGTAAAAGAGGGACTTAATATTTATGAAAATAAAGTGGGTGTTCTTACAAATAACCCACCTTTTCCAATGCAGATGTTTAATCTTAATAATTATATGCATCTTTCAAAGGTTACGCCCGAAAACAAATTTTCAGACAAAATAGATTTTAATGTTTACAGCAGAGGAATGGGAGCTATCGGACTTCCCGGGGACTTATCATCAATGTCAAGATTTGTGAAAGCCACGTTTACAAAGCTTAATATGCTGATAACCGATAATGAGGTAAGCGGATTTTTTCATATTCTTTATTCTGTGTATCAGCAGAAAGGCTGTGTTCACCTTGGAAATGACCTTTATGAATATACCGCATACACCTCTGTTTACGACACCGAAAAGGGAAAGCTTTATTATACCACTTACAACAACAACCGTATCAGTATGGTTGATATGCACAAGGCAAATTTGGAGTCGGGCAGACTTATGTGCTTTAAAATGACTGAAAAAGATGAGTTCTTCGAGCATAGAGTTTTTTGACTAAAGTACATTCAATGGGCGCAATAGGCACATATACCATTTTAAGAGATTGCCCGGGTGTGTTTGCTGCAGCAATTATCGGCGCTGTAATTTTGCTTGTTTTGATCGGTGCAATTGTTTTCATCATCAAACGCTTTAAACGTGCATAGAAAATTGACAAAATGACAACCAAAATCAAGGTTGTCATTTTATTTTTTATATGATAGAATATTTATATCATAAAATTAAGAGGTTGGTTATGAAAAAAGGACTTATTTTAGAGGGCGGAGCAATGCGCGGACTGTTTTCGGCAGGCGTAATTGACGTGCTTATGGAAAATAATATTGAATTTGACGGCATGGCAGGAGTGTCTGCAGGAGCGGCGTTCGGCAGCAACTACAAATCAAGGCAGATTGGCAGAGCTCTTCGCTATAATAAAAAATACTGCAACGATAAAAGATACTGCAGTATGCATTCTCTTATAACAACGGGGGATTTGTACGGAGCGGATTTTTGTTACAATCAGCTTCCCGAAAAGCTTGATATTTTTGATAAAGAAGCCTTTAACAATAACCCAATGGAGTTTTACGTTGTGTGCACCGACGTTGAAACAGGTGAGCCGGTATATAAAGCCTGCAACAAGGCAGACGGTGAAATTTATGAATGGATAAGAGCCTCGGCTTCTCTTCCTCTTGTTTCGAGAATTGTTGAAGTGGGCGGTAAAAAGCTTCTTGACGGCGGAATTTCCGATGCAATACCTCTTAAATTTTTTGAGGGTATAGGTTACGGGAAAAATATGGTTGTTTTAACACAGCCAAGAGGATATTTAAAAGAAAAAACAAGCCTTATGGGATTAATGAAAATTCTTTTAAGAAAGTATCCCAAAGTGGTTGAAGCTCTTAAAAACAGACACACAATGTATAACGAAACCACGAAATACATTTTTGAGCAGGAAGAAAAAGGGAATGTTTTTGTTATCTGCCCGAAAGAATCGCTTCCCATAAAAAGGGTTGAAAAAAATCCCGATATTCTTCAGCAGGTTTATGACCTTGGAAGAAAAGTTGCCCTTGAAAATCTTGACAAATTAAAAGAATTTCTGAATTAAAAAAGAGATAGCATAAGTAACTGCCTATGAAGTTTATTCTTACGAACTTGTAGGGGAGGATCTGTGTGTCCTCCGGTATTTATTGACATAAAATATTATGAAAAAAAGGGATGTAAAAAAAGCCCGGAACGCCAAAAGGTCGGAATAAGTATATATAAGGCTGTATAAAACTTATAGTATCTATA
>CAZMHL010000029.1:0-16245 GCA_964566065.1 uncultured Eubacteriales bacterium | reverse complement strand
AAAAACCTCCGTGTATTTTTGTGTAATGCGGTCGCCAAACCTTTACACATTATATCACAGAGGTTTTTTTGTTTCATATACTAAAGTATTTTATCCCCCCCCAGTAGAACTGGGGGTTATTTCCACACCTAAAGGCACCAATTAAAAAACCGAAACGAAATTTTGTTTCGGTTTCATACTCAAATGAGAATGCTTTTTAAATCATATTCATTTTCTTTAAAAGTTCAAGTCTTTTCTGACTTGAAATGCTCAAATCCGGAGTTTTGTAGGAAATAACATCTTTGACAAGTTTTTTTCTTTTCAATGCTTTTTTTATAATAAAAAACGTGTGTTCAGCCATTGCACCTGCATAACAAAAAACACTCTTTTGCGCATAAGGATATCTTTTTATTATATTTCCTTTTGAAAAAGAGATTACTTTTTTTGCATTTTTTCTTCTCCAGTTTGTCATATAACTACCAAAATCTTCGTCCTTAAATACCGAAAAACGTTGTTCGTTGTATATTTCAAAAAACCTTGCTCTTTCCCTGTCATTCTTACCGAAAATCCCACCTTTGAGCATATCGTCAAAAACATCTTCAACAACAGACTTCTCAATTGGTATTGTTCCTTTTATCCCTGAGATATTCAGATATTTTTCTCCGATACAAAAAACAAAGTTTTCAAATCCATCATATTTTAATTTTTTAATAACATAATCCACTCTTGCGAAATCAATTTTATCTTTGTGTTTTTCAGCATACAAAAGTATGTCACTAAAATGTCTTATTGAAAGTCCGCCGGATATAAAATGTTTGACCGCGTGCAAGAACACGTATAGATATCCGTCGGTATAACCTAAAGTTTTTATACCGTCATTATCTATATATTCTTCTTCAATCATAGAAATATTATCAAACCAGATATCTTCCATAAAATCATAGTAAAGCTTAACGTGAAGCTCTATGCAACCAAGTTGCGGATGAGTACATACATCGTGATTTGATGCCTGAGTTCTGTGAGATATATTAAAGTCATTTTCAACAAGTATTGAAAGTGCCTTATTTTCATCATTTTCACTCACAAGTATATCTGTATCACCGGAAATCCTTGTTTCAGGAACGGCATATAATCTTGCAAGGCTTTCACCTTTTAAAACACAATAATTTATGCCGTTGTCTTCAAAAGATTTCAACATTGATTTAAGTTTTTCTGTCTTTGCCGAATTATTTACAACTGCAATCAGATACTTTGAATAAAGAGATTTAAAATCGGATCTTTCCGAAACAAAAGGAATTTTTTTCAGAACCGGCATTATAATCGCAAGTAGTCCCTGATTATCTGCAATTTTTACAACCTCTTCAAAATCAAAGGTGATATCCGCAGACGGCTCACAGCCATTTATGGCACATGCATACAAATCGAGTAAAACTTTCAAATTGTTATCCACGAAAACACCTCCTCAGGTAATTATATAATAAACAAATTTTGCTGTCAAATTTTATTGACAATAATATGTACATATATTAAAATAATTGTATGAGATTTAAGAAAGAGGTCTATATTAAATGCAGATTAAAAAAATTAAAAACTTATTTTTAAGACAAAGCTACCTCGATTCATGGACAGATTACGAAAACAGTCTTAATAAATCAAAATTCACTAAATGGGATTATATAATTCTTACTGCATCAAACAAAGAACAGGCAGAAGCCTTTACTGCACAAATAAACAAAAGGATTAAGGGCGGATATTTACCGCCATCAACTCATTATGCAGTACTCCCCGACCCTGACGGAAAACGTGTTGGTTCAGGTGGTGCTACCTTTAATGTTCTTAAGTACATTAAAGAAAACGGATGCAGTGATTTTAACGGAAAAAGAATCCTGGTAATACATTCGGGCGGTGACAGTAAGCGTGTACCGCAGTATTCCGCATGCGGAAAACTGTTCTCACCTGTACCAAGAGTGCTTCCCGACGGAAGACGCAGCACACTTTTTGATGAATTTATAATTTCTATGAGTGGTGTTGCACAGAGAATTAAGGATGGTATGCTTGTTCTGTCAGGCGATGTTCTTCTGCTTTTCAATCCTCTTCAGATTGATTTTCAGCTTGAAGACGCAGCAACAATTTCAATCAAAGAAAATGTTTCAACAGGACAGAATCACGGAGTTTTCCTTGGAGAAGATCACAAGGTAAAAAACTTCCTGCACAAAATTCCTGCTGATGAATTAAGAAAAATGGGTGCTGTCAACGAACAGGATTGTGTTAACATTGATACCGGCGCAATTCTTATGAACAGCAAAATACTTGAAGATTTATATTCTTTAATTGATACAGACGACAAGTTTAAAAAATTTGTAAATGAAACTGCAAGAATCAGTTTTTATGCAGATTTCCTTTATCCGTTAGCGGAAAACTCCACTTTAGAGCAGTACTACAAAGAAAAGCCTGAAGGTGATTATACCGAAAATCTTAAAGAATGCCGTACTCTCTTATGGAACACCTTAAGGAAATACAGACTTGACCTTATTAGTCTGTCACCTGCCGAATTTATACATTTCGGAACTACCAAAGAGCTCCTTTCCCTTATGGTTTCAGAAACCGCAAATTACGAATTTCTTGATTGGTCAAAAAACATATTGTCCTACTGTGGAACCAACGGCGATTACGCATGTTCAAACAGTTATATAGATGAAACCTGCAAGGTTGATTCATCCAGCTACATAGAGGACAGTATTATTAAAAATGGTTGTAAGATAGGAGCAAACTGTGTAATATCAAACATAGAGCTTGATGGTGTTACAGTTCCTGCAGGAACCGTTCTTCACGGACTTAAACTTAAAGATGGGAATTTTGTAACAAGAAAATATAAAATAACAACAAATCCTAAAGAAAACGATTACTGGAATGAAAAAGACTTTGTGATTGCTGACAGTTTTGAAAACTCATTAAAAGGCATAGGAAACAAAAAAACAAGCCTTAATGAAAGTTTTAATAATGCTGATACAAACTTCATTATGAGCTGGCAGGAAATGCTTGAAAATCAGATAAGACTGAGCAACTTCATTAAGATGCTTGATGAAAGAAAAAGCGTTGAAGATTCGATTAGTGCTTTTGGTAAAAAAGGTCTTACACAAATTCAGGCGAACGAACTTGAAATTATAGCAGAAACTGCACCTTTTGATCTCAAAATAAGAATTTATTACTACATTTCAAAAATTGTAAGAGAAAACAAACCGGCATTTGAAAAATCTTATGAATATTATGAAGGAAAATGCTTTGAAACAATACAATCAACTGTTCTTGAAGCATCAGCAGAAAATATATTCTACAACGAAAAACACAAAATTGTTAAAGACGAGGTATGTGTAAAACTTCCTGTAAGAGTAAACTGGGGCGGTGGATGGTCTGACACACCACCCTACTGTAACGAACACGGTGGCACAGTTTTAAATGCAGCCGTAAAATTAAACGGGGATTTGCCCGTAATCGTTGAAATTAAAAAAATCAAAGATTTACACGTAGAGTTTGAAAGTGCAGACTCAAATGCATTTGGAATTGTTACAGAAACAAAAGATATAAGTGATTGCAACAATCCTTTTGATATGTTTGCTCTTCACAAAGCTGCACTTGTTGCCTGCGGAATTGTACCAAAAGACGGAAACGTTCCACTAGAAAAAATCCTGAAAAATATTGGTGGAGGTTTCAAGCTTTCAACCCAGGTCAGAAACATTCCAAGAGGAAGCGGGCTTGGAACAAGCAGTATACTTGCAGGTGCCTGTGTAAAAGCAATTTTTGAATTCTTTGGCAAAAGCATCAGCGAAAACGCTCTGTACACACACGTTTTGTGTATGGAACAGATTATGAGTACCGGCGGCGGATGGCAGGATCAGGTAGGCGGTCTTACAAACGGCATTAAATATATTTACACTGATGAAGGTCTTATGCAGGATATTAAATGCACCAGAGTAAAAATATCTGCTAAAACAAAAAAAGAACTAAATGAAAGATTTGCGCTTATATATACAGGTCAGAGAAGACTTGCCAGAAATCTTTTAAGAGAAGTTGTAGGAAAGTATATTTCCGGAAACAAAAATGCAGTATACGTACTTGAAAAAATCCAGGAAGTTGCCTCATCTATGAAATTCCAGCTTGAAAAAGGAAACATTGACAGATTTGCTCAACTGCTTTCAGAGCACTGGGAACTTTCAAAACTCCTTGACAGCGGATGCACCAACACCTGTATTGACCAGATTTTCCTTTCTATTGATGATATGATTTGCGGAAAATTTATTTCAGGTGCAGGCGGTGGCGGATTCCTTCAGGTAATACTCAAACCCGAATTTACCAAAGAAGACCTGAGAAACAGACTCAAAGATGTTTTCCAGGACAGCGGTGTTGATGTCTGGGAATCTGAATTTATATTTTAACAAACAAAAAATCTGAACGGATAACCGTTCAGATTTTTTATATTATTTTTAACCAAATACTCCAAAACTGTTAAGAAGCATGAAGAAAAGAAGTATCGGGCAAACATATTTAACCATAACTACATAAAGTTTCTCACGTCCGAATTTTTCTCCGTTGCGCTTAACTTCATCTGTAATAAACTTTGTTCCTGTAAACCAACCGAACATTACACATGTTGCTATTGCAATAACAGGCATAAACAGATAATTTGTAATCCAGTCAAGAACATCAAGTATCTGCTGATTTTGTGCTCCGTTTGGAAGATCAATTTCCATATACATAATATTATAGCCAAAACATACAATCAAACCTACAACTAAAGCAATTACTACAGAAATAAATACAGCAGTTTTTCTGCTCATTCCAGTTCTGTCCATAAACATTGAAACAACTGCCTCAAGAATTGAAATGGATGATGTAAGCGCTGCAAAAATAACAAGTATGAAGAACATTGCACCTACAAAGTTGCCGATTGATCCCATTGCTCCAAATACCTGAGGAAGTGAAACAAACATAAGTCCGGGGCCTGATGCGCCAAGTCCTTCAACACCCATAAAGCAATAAACTGCAGGAATCATTATAAGTCCGGCAAGAAGAGCTACGCCTGTATCAAAAAGTTCAATCCGGTTTACTGACTGAACAAGGTTTGCATCTTTTTTAGTGTATGAGCCGTATGTAATCATAATACCCATAGCAAGCGACATTGAGAAGAATAACTGTCCGACAGCATCAAGAACTACATGCAGGAATTTTCCAAGTGTCATTCCTTCAAAATTCGGTATCAGATAAATTTTAAGTCCTTCAAGTGCAGTCCTGCCCGACTCTGCATCTTTAAGTGTTAAAGAATAGACTGCAATGCCAACTATTATAACAACAAGAAGAGGCATAAGTATAACGGAGCATTTTTCGATTCCCTTATCAACTCCGAAATATACAATTACTGCCGTAACAATCATAAAGAGCAAAAACCAGAGGATTGGTGTAATCTGAATTGTATCACCACGACCTATAGCCTGATAGAAAAATCCGCCCGTAGGGTCTATTGTAGCAGCACCGTTTCCAATTATATACTCAAATGCGTATTTGGTTACCCAACCGCCTATTACACAGTAATAAGGGAATATAACCATAGGCACCAGCATTCCCATATATCCAACCCAGGTAAATTTACTGTTTGCAATTTTAAATGCATTAATAGGGCTTTTTTCTGTTTTTCTTCCAAGCGCGATTTCGGTTGTCATAAGCGCAAAGCCGAATGTAAGCGCAAGTATTATGTATACTACAACAAACAATCCACCGCCGTCTTTAGCTGCAAGATAAGGAAATCTCCAGAGATTACCAAGTCCGACAGCACTTCCTGCCGCAGCAAGGACAAAACCGAGACTTCCGGTGAAACTGCCGCGTTTTTTCTCGTTTTCCATATTTAACACTCCATTTCTTTCAGATAAAGTAAATTATACTATAATTTTTCGTTTATGTAAATATTTTTATCAGATATGATCGTATTTTTCAAAATCCGCATCATCAGCCGATGCCAGGTCTTCTCTTACCAGAGCATCATCAAAGTGAATTATAACATCCTGTTTTTCAAGGATTTTCTGAAGTTTTGACACATCAATATCATACACAGCCTTTTTATCATCTATTGCTATTGATGCTGCAACCCCAGCTGCCTGTCCCGTTATTATTGCCGGGGGAATAACTCTTAACAAGTCCCAGCCATAGCCGTCGCCTGATGTAATTCTGCCTGCGGCAATAAGATTTTCAAAACCTTTTTTGATCATTACTCTGTATGGGATTTCATAAAGGAAATGTCTGTGTTCAAAATCATTCATTGCGCTGATTGAATCTTCAAAATGTTTATATACATCATTCGGTGTTAAGGTATATTCACCATCAATTCTTCTGGTAGTTCTCATTTGAACCATATTCGGAAGCTCGGTTACGTCTCTTTCTATTCTGTCTTCTTCTTTTAATTTTTCGAGAATTTCAAGGTGATTTTCAACAACGTAATTTGTAACATCCTCTGCGGTAGTTCCAAGCCAGAATGGTTTATCTTTTGGATGCTTGTTACCAAACAAATCAGCTTCTCCGCCATATATCTTTTTTGCATAAATTCTTTTAATATCATTATCTTTAACTGCATTTTTGCAGCTTTCGATATCTGTAAGTGATGCATAAAAAGTATGATAGTTTTTACCCTGAACCGTCGGAACTCCTGCTCTGTATAAAACATCGGCATCACCGGTAGCATCAATTATCACTTCAGCTTCGTAGAATTGAGTACCTGATTTGTTTTCAACAACAAGACCTGTGCATCTTCCCTTTTCCATAACAGGTTGGGTAACCACTGTATCAAAAAGAATATCAACGTTTTCATCTTTAAGCCACTTGGTTAACTGCATTATGAAGATATTTACTGAAAATTTTGTAACATATCTTGTTTTTGCGCCTTCTCCCGGTTCATTGCCGTTCTTCCATTCATCAGGCACATTGTCGTATCCGTATTTAATCGCAAGATAAAACATTTCCTCAGAAAGACCTTTTATTATTTTTGTACCTCTTCCGTTACAGGAGGGCACAAACCAGTTAACAAGACCTATTGTTGCAAGTCCTCCGAGAGTGATTGTTTTTTCAATGAGCAAAACTTTCTTGCCCATTCTTGTACCGGAAACAGCAGCAGCAACACCTGCTACGCCACCACCTGCAACAATTATGTCATATTTGCCCAAAACTTCGACATTCTTCTCAATTGTTATACTTTTCATTTTTCTCCGTTACTCCTTATAAAAAGCATTATATCCTTTGTAAGCCATATAAACGTCGTATTTTGATGCAATTTCAAACGGTGAATGCATAGAAAGGAGTGGTACTCCGCAATCTATTACGTGAATATTAAGCACAGCAAGATACTGTGCAACGGTTCCCCCGCCGCCTTCATCAACTTTTCCAAGTTCGCCTGTCTGCCAGTTTACACCGTTTTTATCAAATATATCAATTACTTTTCTTGTAAACTCTGCGGTTGCTTCGTTTGTTCCGCTCTTTCCTCTTGCTCCCGAATACTTCATAAGAGCAATACCTCTATTGAGATATGACGAATTATTTCTTTCACAAACTTCCGGGAAATTCGGATCAAATGCAGCTGTAACGTCAGCAGACAGACACATTGTATCAGAAAGTGCTTTTCTTAACTGTAAATCGCTATAATTCTTGTTGCTCTTACTGCAAAGTTCTGCAATTGTATCTTCAAAAAATCTTGATTTCATACCCGTAGAATCACAGCTTCCGATTTCCTCTTTATCAACAAGATAGCAGATTGCAGTTTTAGATGGCTTCTTAACATCAAGAATTCCCTCAAAAGCCGTATAAGCACACACTCTGTCATCCTGCCCATAGGAGCCGACCATACTTCTGTCAAATCCCACATCTTTCGCTTTATAAGCAGGAACAGCTTCGATATCTGCAGTTATAAAATCTTTTTCTGTAATATTGTATTTTTCGTTAAGAAGCATCATGGTATAAAGCTTAACTTTATCTTTTATTTTTTCATCATCAACAGGAATTGTCCCGAGTATTACATTCAGTTTTTCACCGTCAATTAATTTACTTGCAGTCTGTGTCATCTGTGACTGTGCAAGATGCGGAAGAAGATCCGTAACACAGAATACAGGATCATTTTCATCTTCACCAACTACAATATTAACTTTTTCACCGTTATTCTTAACAACCACACCATGGATGGAAAGAGGCATAGTGAGCCACTGATATTTTTTAATACCACCATAATAATGTGTTTTGAAATAAGAAATATTCTCCATTTCCAAAAGCGGATTAGGTTTAAGATCAAGTCTTGGAGAATCTATATGGGCTGCAACCATATTGGCACCCTCTGATATATTTTCCTTTCCCATTACGCAAAGCATTATTGATTTATCTCTGTTAATTACATAAACCTTATCTCCTGCTTTGAGCTCTTTTTTACTGTCAAGCTTTTCAAATCCGTTTTTAATTGCTTTTTCTTCAAAATACGTTACACATTCTCTTTCAGTTTTGCAAATTGAAAGAAAAGATTTATAACCTTCGTTAAACTCATTTATTTTTTTCAGGTCTGCTTTTTTGATTTTTTCAAGTCCGTTTTCATTGGTATATAACAATTCTTCAGATATTTTCTGAATACGAGATTTTTCCATTACATCTTCCCCTTTTTACTTATTTTCTATATAACTGCAGTTTGCGATATAATCATCTCTTCCGCAAATTTCTTTTTCAATAAGTGTTTCCGATTTCTGACGTTTTAATGCATTTGCAAATTCACCGATATAATATGAAGACAAAGTATGCACTTCTTTTTCCAATTCATTTACAAACACACTGTTTATTATTTTCAACGCCTTTTTGCTCTTCTTTTCAAACAATACATCAAGAGCAACTGCATTAACATTTTTTGAAATGTAGTCTGAAGCATCGTCGTCGATATATCTTACAAAGAAGCATTCTGTTTTATTATAAAACTCTTTCATAATGCTTTTATTTACTCTTGCGATCTTTCTTGAAAGCATTATAAAGGTTTCTTTTTCCGAAAGAATGCTTGCAATTTCCTTTATTGCCTTAAGTGCTCTCAGATATTTTATATTAAGCATAGCATCAAGTGTGTGCTCATCGTTATATTTTACATTTTCAAGCAAACATTTATCATTTTCATAAGCAAGGAACCAATTTAATGACAAAAGGACTTTATTGTATACCTTTAAAAGAAAATATTTATCCTTACTCAGTTCGTAATACTGATGAATTCCGTGAATGATATCAAGCGTATCTTCAGCATTATATGTTTTTCTTAATGAAGGTGCATATTCGGGAATGAGCCCTTCCCCGTTCTGACAATTCAAAAAAGTAACAAAAAGCTGTTCAAGATACGCTGTATTTCCCGAGCTTGCAAAAATCGCCTTTGCAATTCTCATTCCACTCTGAAAATCCTGCATCTTATAAGGGTTATACAGATAATCAGATACACAATTCAACATACTCTTAACCGCATCTTTATCGTCGCTGTAGATATCTTTTATATTCAAATCAGGTTCTCTGATTATAACAGAAATATCATTTACCTTATCTGCTCTTACATAGTTTCTGAAGATGATGAACATGTATCTGAATGAATTTTCAGTAAATCTGGTTTCAAAAACATTGTTTCCGTCTTCAAGGACAAATCTTGCAACGTTATCTATAACCGGAATGCCGTCTTTAAGTTCTTTTGCAAAACAAACATCTATTACATCAGAATTGTAACCGGTAACATCAAGCTTAACAAAGCCCGTCACATCTTTATCAACATCAATAAGAATATAACTGAAATAACCTTTGTCAAGAGGTTTGATTTCACAGTCTGTTCCGATTACGTAAAGGGTTCCCGCTTTTACTGTTTCTATTTCCTTTCTGGTCTGACGTAAAAGATTTATTTCTGTTGAACATTCATTTCCCGAACCTGCCGAAACAATTGCACGTGCCTTATGAACAGTTTCTTTGATTTTTATTTCTCTTTCTGCAATATTAAGAACGGAAGTTGAATAAAGCCTCTTTTCCGAACATTCAAACCAGTTACTGTCATCAAAATTCTCATCAAGCCAGTCTTCACGGTACTCTCTGCCATCAAAAATTTCACTGTAATCGCATGCATTAAGAAGATTTCCTGTATTGTATGCCTTACATATATTGGATTTAAAGCTTCTATCTGCCGCAAATGACATTTTTTCGCCGGAGTTAAGCTCTATATCAATCTCCGCAAAAAGCATTGATTCTCCCATAACAGACGGTGCACAGATAAATCCTATTACATTTTTTCCGTTTTTAAGGAAACTGTCTATCCGTATATTATCATACTGCTGCAAAACTTCATCATGCGGATATATGCCTCTTTTAACAAACTGTCCGTTTATGTATAAAACATATTTTGAATTTGCAAAGGTCTTTATTTCCGCTTTCTTTATATTTCCTTCAATTTCAAAAGTTTTTCTGAAGCAAATGTATGCCTTTAAACCTCTGTCAGGATACCAGACTACCTTTGAATTTTTATTATAATATTCTTTATTGTAAAGCATTACAGCACCTCCACGTTATTTTTATATGCTTCATCAAGAAAACTGTCGGGCAGATTGCCGTCACCTATTATAATATCTACATCGGACAGTCTTGCATATGTATAAGGCATATTAATTCCTATCTTTGAACTGTCCATAAGCATAACAACCTTTTCTGCTTTCTCAATTATAGCTTTTTTAAGCTGACTGTCATTTATATCTGCACAGGAAAAACCGTTGTTTTCGGAAAAACCGGGCACAGCCATAAACGCAATGTCAATATTTACGTTTTTCATAAAATCAACCGCACCCGCTCCTGCTACTGCAAGGTTGTCACGGTTTAATTCTCCGCCGGTCAAATTTACCGCAGAGGAAGTTGAATACAAAACCTCCATCGCTACATTTGGCGCTGATGTAAAGATATAATATCTCTCATCCGGAATAAGTTTTGAAAGACAAAGAATAGTGGAACCTGCATCAAGAAATACCGACCTACCGGGTCTTATAAGTTTTACTGCTTTTCTTGCAATAATATTCTTTTCCTCAATGTGTACAAGTGTACTCTTTAAAAACTTTTCCTCTTTAAGATTTTCGGAAACAAAAGACAACGACTTTGCTCCGCCTCTGGTTCTTATTATCTTGTGTTCCTCCTCAAGATAAGCCAAATCACGCCTGAGAGTCATAGAAGACACATTGGGAAATATTGCAGACAATTCATCAAACTTAATTTCACCTTTGGTCTGTATGTACGTATTTATCTCCATTCTTCTCTCTTTATTCATCTTTCACCCCGGATATGTTAAAATTTAACATTATTTTGCTACATAATAACACATTTATTAACAAAGGTCAAATCCCGTAAAGCTTTTCGTAAACTTTTTTGTATATTTTTACTTTTAGAATATATTTCCTTGTTTCTTCATAGGGAACCTCTAAAAATCTCTCCCCTCCGTCGGTAAGCTCGCCACTGTCTATCCATTTTCTCACATTGGTTATTCCTGCATTGTATGCCATAATCGCATAATCCTCATTTTCAAGCTCGTCAAGAAGATATCTTAAATACCAGGTACCAATTTTAATATTTGTTTCCGGATCTTTAAGCATATCATCCGTATAATCGGTCATTCCCATCTTTTCCGCACACCAATTGCCGGTACCATTGGTTATCTGCATCAGACCAATTGCGCTTTTGTGAGAAGCAGCATCGCTTTCAAAATTACTTTCGGCTTTTATTACAGCATATACAAGCTTTTCGTCAAGGTTAAATTCAGAAGAGCAGCTTGCCACCGTTTCACTGTAATCAAGCGGGAAAATATACTTTATATAATTATACGCACCATATATAAGTATTAAAATCGCTAATAAAAATACTAAAAATTTCTTCAATCAAAATAACTCCTTAAGCTGTTCATGTAAATCTGCACTTCCGTCGTTTATAACAGTATATGTACAGTTTTTTCTGTAAAAATCATCATTATGCTGCGACTTCAACCTTGAAGTTGCATACTCCTCGGTTATGCCGTCTCTTTCCATTATTCTTTTAAGTCTTATTTCGGCAGGACAGTAAATATATATACATTTATCACATATTTTATCAAGCTCCGCCTCTATAAGCAACGGAGCATCAATTACTACCTTTTCCTTACCGCAAAGCAGTTCATTAACTCTTTTCAAAATATATCTGTGAGTTATGGAATTTAACGTTTTAAGTTTTTCGGAATCATTAAAAACAAGCCCTCCCAGCTTTTTTCTGTCAAGAGCACCGACGTTAAAATACTCACTTCCAAATTCTACCTCAAGTTCTTTGAGCATATTTTTATCATTTTCCATAAGCTCATGAGCAATTTTGTCACAGTCTATTATATAATATCCGTTTTTCTCAAACAGCTTGGATATGGTCGTTTTACCACATCCGCTCTGTCCCGTTATTCCTATAAGCATTTTATACCTCTATTTATTTCGTTTCATACCAACTGTTTCCGCTCTTCATTTCAACAACAAGCGGAACACTTAATTTTACAGCGTTTTCCATTTCCTCTTTAAGAATTGTTTTAACCTGTTCTTCTTCGCATTTTAATGCATCCACAATAAGTTCATCGTGAACCTGTAAAATCAGTTTTGAGGAAAGTTTTTCTTCTTTTAGTCTGTTGTAAACTCTTACCATAGCAATTTTAATTATGTCAGCGGCGTATCCCTGAATAGGAGCATTCATCGCAACACGCTCACCAAAAGACCTTAAATTAAAGTTGGAAGCTTTAATTTCAGGAATGTAACGTCTTCTGTTTAAAAGAGTTTTTACATAACCGGTTTCTTTTGCAAACTCAACAACGCCGTCAAGATAGCTTTTTATTCCCGTATATTTATCAAAGTAGCTTTGTATATACTCATCTGCCTGTTTTTTGGTCACGTGAATGTCCTGAGAAAGGCTGAATGAACCAATGCCGTAAACAATTCCGAAGTTTACCGCTTTTGCTTTTGAACGCATATCGGAAGTTACCATTTCAAGGGGAACGCCGAATACCTGAGATGCAGTATTTGAATGAACATCAATGCCGTTTACAAAACCTTCGGTCATTGTTTTATCTTCTGCAATATGCGCAAGAACACGAAGCTCAATCTGTGAATAGTCGGCATCTACAAGAACGTGGTCATCATCAGTTGCTACAAACATTCTTCTTATTTCTCTGCCAAGCTCAAGTCTGACGGGGATGTTCTGAAGGTTTGGTTCTGTTGAGCTTATTCTTCCCGTTGCAGTTATTGTCTGGTTAAAGCTTGAATTGATTTTTCCCGTCTTTTCGTTTATAACGTTGTAAAGACCGTCTGCATAAGTTGATTTAAGCTTTGCAAGAATTCGGTATTCCATTATATACGAAATTATTTTATGCTTATGTTTAAGTTTTTCAAGAACGTCGGCATTTGTTGAATACCCTGTCTTGGTTTTCTTCACAGCAGGAAGCCCCAGCTTTTCAAAGAGAATAACTCCAAGCTGCTTGGGAGAGTTGATGTTAAACACTTCTCCGGCTGTTTCATAAATCTGATTTTCAAGAACGCTTATTCTTTCGTTAAGCATTTCTGAAAAATCCGCAAGACTCTCTTTGTCTACTTTAAAACCTTCAACTTCCATTGATGCAAGAACGTACACCAAAGGAAATTCCACTTCATAAAGAAGCTCTTCCTGTTCATTTTCTTTTATAAGGTCGGAAAATTTATCGGTTAAATCTTTAAGTACACCGCAGTATTCCTCGCCTTTAAGTCCGCCGATTTTAAGATATTCTTCCGCAAGGTCATTTAATTCATAAGCCGTCCTTGAAGGTTCAAGAATATATGCGGCAATCTTTGTATCAAATATTTTTCCGTTATACTCAATATTATAGTTTTCCGACAGATATACAATATCTTTTTTTATATCGTGAGATATTTTTTCAATATGTTCATTTGAAAGAACTCCTGAAATAGCGTCAATATATTCAATTACATCAAACTCTGTAAAAAAGTTTTTGTAATATATTTTCTTATCTGCATAAAAGTAAAGAGATTCAATGCTGTCGTTAAAATTAAGAATATAATAAAACTTATCCCCTGCAAGCTTTTCGATTTCATTTGAAGATGAAAGTTCACAAAATTCAAACTCGGGTTTTTCAAGAGTGTTTTCCTCTTCAAGACCAAGCTTTGTAATTATGCTTTTAAGTTCAAGTTCTGAAAGCTTTTCATAAAGCAAAGGACTGTTATATTCTTTCAGGGACATCTCGTCAATGGTTTCAGCAAGAGGAACATTTCTGTCTATTTTTGAAAGGTCATAGCTTAAATATGCCATTTCCTTTCCTTCAATAATTTTAGTCTGCTGAGCACCTTTTAACTCATCGGTATGTTCATAAAGATTATCAAGGGTTTTATAATGCTGGATTAAAGAATATGCCGTCTTTTCGCCGATTCCTTTAACACCCGGAATATTGTCTGAAGTATCTCCCATCAATGCTTTAACTGAAATAAATTCTTCGGGAGTAACACCTGTTTTTTCAAGAACGGTATCGTAATTATAATCTGTTGTGGTGGTTGTTCCTGCTCTTGTTATAACAAGCCTTACTGTTGTTTTATCGGATGCGAGCTGCAGGTCGTCCTTGTCGCCTGTAACAATAACACATTTAACATCACTGTCATCACACTGCTTTGAAACAGTTCCGATTATGTCATCTGCCTCAAAACCTTCAAGTTCAAGACAGGATACGTTCATTGCCTTTAATATTTCTTTAAGATAAGGCATCTGTTCTGCAAGTTCAGGAGGCATACCTTTTCTCTGTGCCTTATATCCGTCATACATTTTATGTCTGAAAGTTTTTGCTTTAAGGTCAAAAGCCACCGAAAGATAGTCGGGTTTTTCTTCCTCAATAAATTTAAAGAATATGTTAAGAAAACCGTATACGCCGTTTGTATACTGTCCCTTTGAGTTTGAAAGAACCCGTATTCCGTAAAAGGCTCTGTTTAAAATACTGTTACCGTCAACAATCAATAATTTTTTCATAATGTTCCTTTCGGGCTAAACCATTCTTTTTTATTTCAGTTCAAATTCGCCAAGCTTTGTGGAAAGTACAAAATCAGGCTTGATTTCACGAAGACGAGCCATATGAGACTTCCGAATGTGAATTTCCTGATGTTTTTGGCTTTCCCACGCCTCAATAAGAAGAATTTCGTCACTGTCTTTTTCTGAAAAATAATAGTCATATCGGATGCATCCGTCTTCTTTCCTTACAGCGTCAACTATCCCCTCTGCTTTAAGCTTTTCAATATATTCTTCCCTCTTTCCGGGAATACATTTAAAAATAACATAAATATTGTACATATTTTTCTCCTTTGGATTTACTAATATTGTTTCTTATGCGAACAGACTGTTTAGATACTAATCTTTTTATCAGCAGGTTCGTGTCAAGATTGTACTAAAAGATTACAAATTGCTTTTTCCTAAATTACATTTAGAACAAAGAACCTGTACCTTTATTTGTCATATTATAACTATAGTCACTTGGTATAACACTGCCCTCGTTTCTTCCAAATTTTTTTGAAACCATTTCTTTAATTTCTCTTGTAGTAAAAATTGTCCCAATTTCAATATCAGCAAATGTTTCTATAACTTCTTCAATAACAGTCATAGGATTATTTTCTATTGCAACATCGTCAGCAGTTTGAGTTTCTTCAGATTTTCTGAATTTATCAATTAAATTCAACAAATATCTCCCTATCATATTTTTCTCCATTCTCATTTTTCAACATTAACATTTTACCTTATATGATTTTGTCAAATTAGGGACAAAAAATTTTGTTTCTATTAAAGGCTTCCCCTTGAGGGGAAACTGTCACGAAGTGACTGATGAGGTGTAGATTGCGAAAGCAATCGTTATTCATTTCCATCTCATCCGAGTTGCTTCGCAACCCACCTTCCCCTCAAGGGGAAGGCTTTTTTGTCCCTTGTATATCAGACCTTTATGATTTTGTCAAGTCAGGGACAAAAAATTTATATTTGTTATTCATCATCTTTTGATATATCTTCAATCAAATTAACCACAACCTGATTTAGTTCAGTTGCATTTTTTGATGTAATTACCGGCTTACCTGTATCTGTTTCAATTTCTTTTCGCGCATTACCTGCATACTTACCGCCTCGTTTTGCAATCTCACGATTTTCTTCAAAAGTTTGAGGATTATGTGCTTTTGATAATTCTGT
>CAZMHL010000028.1:0-16280 GCA_964566065.1 uncultured Eubacteriales bacterium | reverse complement strand
ATATTTGTATGCCTTGTGCAACTCAGAATGAAATCGACGTTAAAGAAGCTGAAAAAATCATTGCTAACGGTACAAAGTACTACATTGAAGTTGCAAATATGCCTACAACAGCAGATGCTATGGTTCTCTTGAGAAACAAAGGTCTTGTTGTTGGACCTTCTAAAGCGGTTAATGCAGGCGGCGTTGCAGTTTCAGCTCTTGAAATGTCACAGAACTCAATGAGATACAGCTGGACAGCTGAAGAAGTTGATGCTAAACTTAAATCAATCATGGTTAACATTCACAATGTTTCAATGGAAACAGCTGAAGAATACGGTCTTGGTTATGACCTCGTTGCAGGCGGTAATATCGCAGGCTTCAAGAAAGTAGCAGAAGCTATGATGGCTCAGGGTATTATCTAATCTAAAGCATACAAAAAAGACGGCAAAGCGAAAGTGTCCGTAAGGACACTTTGAAATTAAATGAAAACCCACACAATGCCTTAAATAAGCTTTGTGTGGGTTTTGTGATATGTTTGCTTTGCAAACTCGAGATATTTGTTTTGCAACAAATTCTATATAATTTCTTGCAGAAATTACGATATGATATAAATCCTTTAATTCTCATCGCGATAGCGATATATCGTGCCTTAAGGCATATCAAGTGTGAAACACATATGGAAAATTCCGCAGGAATTTATATCGATGCCGAGTGTCCTTTAGAACACTCGGCAAATCTGCCGTCTTTTTAAATTTGTAGGAAATTACAGCTTTTAAGTTGTAATGACGGAAAATCATAAAAGTGTAGATTATAGTAATTTGTTTGTAAAAAGAAAATCCCCGGTTAAAAACCGGGGATTAATTTTTGTTGATTTACTTATTACGGATTAACGATAAGTACGAATTTTGTTTCTCCTCTTGAAGAGAATGAGAACACTTTAGATGCTCCGGCATTTGCTTTGTCATAAGCATATATGTCAGCATATGTTCCTGTTGTAAACTTACCGTTTGAAGGATTAAAGATATAATATATTGTGCCTGATGAGAATTTAACCGGCCAGTTGCCTGATGTGTCAAGGTTTCCGCTTCCGTCAACCATCTGGTTTACAGCAACAAGCATCTGAGTATTGTATCTTTCAGCTACTGTACCTGAAACAGTCATAAATTCTGCATCAACAGTTCCCGCATTATCGCCGCCCATATAAAGGCTATAGTCTGTAGGAGAGGTTGTAACTACCTGTGATGAAGCTGAATAGAGAAGCTTAGCATCGCTGATGTCACCTGCTGAATCAAATGCAACAGTAAGAACATCACCTGCCTGGAATCCTGAAAGAACGCTTCTGTTGATAGCTTTGTATGTTACTTCTGAACCGTCTCTGAAACCTGTTACCTGATGAACAACGTCACTTTCTTTGTTAACAGTTTCTCTGATATCGCTTACGATAATAACAGGTGCTGTCGGGCTTGTTGCCGATGCAGTGTTAGAACCGTAAACAACTATAACTTTTGCTACACCTTCATTTTTGTCATAAGATTCAAAATTATAGGTTAATGATGTTGTAAGAGAACTTGTTTTATCAACAATATAATCATCTGTGTCATCTCTGTCTGTAGGAACGTAGAAGATGATTGTAGAATTATCAACGAGCACATTTCCAAGCATTCCGCTTGTGGTTGAATATTTAACTGCGGTTGAGTTATATTTTGTTGCTCTTGTAAGCTTGTTAACATTAAATGTTGAACCTGTTCCGATTTCAGGTGTAAGAATTATTGAAATTTCACCTGCTGTGTTAACAACATACTTTATAAGCTGACAATATGTAGTCAAACCTGTAGGTGAGTCAAGGTTTGTTATCTTATCGTTGTTTGTGTCAAGAACATCATTTGCGGCATCCAGAGCTGAAAGAGCTGCAGAAGGCGTTGTGCAAGGAACACCGTTGATGCTTACGTTTGATGCAAGTTTGTATGTAGTTTCTTTTCCTGATGAGGTAAAGAGGTTTACATTTACAGTTCCTGTTGTAGCACCTGTTGTTTTGTTTTCAGCGCCCAAAAGGTAGCCGTATGAGTATGATGAAGTGGCAGTTGATGAGTTTACTTCTGCATAAAGGATAATGTCATTGTCATTAATCCAGAAATTAACTTCATCACCGATAGAAATCGGACTGCTTGCAGCGTATGTCATATAAGCATTTGCTGCTTCGTAAGTTTTACCTGCTATTGTAAACAAGCCTTCGCTTACGTTACAAGCGGTAACTTTTCCTGTGATTTGGTTTGCTACAATCTCAATGTTAAGTACAGATTTTGATGGATCAAGGCTTTCTGCTACAAGAAGAACATCGTTAACCTTAATTGCTGAAACGTTTGAAGGCTGACCGCCTTTTGTAACAGTGATTCTTCTCTGTGATGAAGGTGCAATTGAAATCTGACCTGCAGAAGTCTGGTCATAAAGATTGTACAAAAGGTTCTGAGCAGTGTTAACTGTGCTTACAACGAAGATTCTTGTATCTTTTATGTTGATAATATCATATTTTCCATCACCGGTGTAATCCATAAGTGTGATTGAACCGAATGTAGGAATGAGAGTTGAATCAATAGTACCTGAATAATATTTTTCGTTGTAAATAACTTTTGGTGAAGAAAGTGTGTATTCTTCGAATTCTGTTGTATCATCAGGATCATCATAAATCTCAACTTTTGAAGATGAAATTGATTTTATATATTCAGCTTCGAAAGTAAGAGTTTTGTTTGAATTTGTAGGTCTTACAGAAGCAAGAACATTTTCTCCGTTTTCTTCTCTGTAGAAGAAGTTAACCTGTTTGCCGAGATAGTCAGCTGCATTTGTTGTACCTGCGTTGAAGATAGGTCTTGGAGTAACACCTGCTACATCGATTTCAATCTGGTCTTCTTTAATTGAGCTTCCTGTAGAGTCAACTGAAGTTGTTCCGTTTGCGGTAACAACACCTTTTCCTTTTGTAAGTTTAAGAACTTCTGAAAGGATAGTGATTTTTTCGTTGGGATCTGTAGCTGTGGATGAAACTCTGTTAACTTCAAGAGCGTTGTAGATAAGCTGAGCTATAATCTGTCTTGGAGCAGGCTGTGAGTTTGCATATTCAGCACCTGTTGTGATTTTGTTGTTGATTGCAACTGTAAGGTAGCCGGTAGGCCATCCGCCCATTTTGACAGCGGCATTTTCGTAACCGAGAGCACAAACAATCATTTTTACAGCCTGTTCATATGTAACAGGGTCTTTTGGACCGAAGTTTCCGTCACCGTAACCTGAAATGATTCCCATATCGTATGCAATCTTGGTAGCTTTAATGCTCCAGTCTGCACATGTTTCGGGAGTAACGTCGTTAAAAGGATATGTAGAAGTATTTACAGCGAGGTTTTCAACGCCTAAGAATCTTGTCATAATAACGCTGAATTCTTCACGGCTGATATCTGCTTCAGGTCTGAATGTGTCAGCACCGGCATCTCCTTTTATAATACCAAAATCAGTTAATGTGTAAATTGCTTCACTGTATTTTCCGGTTTCTTTTACATCACTGAAAACTTTAGATTCAGCCATAACGGAAGAAACAGAAAGAAGCATTACCATTGCAAGAGCAAGGCAAAGTACTCTGTACACTTTTTTCATAAATAAATCCCCTTTCTTATGTACATAAATTTACAAGTATATTCTATCATTGCAAATGGTTAATGTCAATGAATTTTAATTAAAAAATATAAGAAAAAGTGCCATTTTACGGCACTTTTGATAAATTATTCAAACATTTTGTTTCTTTTGAGAGCCTTGTATATAATCGGTGTAACAAGAGTAGTTATAATTATTTCCGGAATCATATATGTTCCGTTGTAAAAAACAGAGTAGATAAACGATAGAATATTTCCTGAAAATCTTTCAAGAATAACTGCTCCGATTCTGTAAAAGCCTTCCTGTGAGAAAAACCACTGAGCCCAGGCACCGAAAAAGACAGTTCCTGAAATGATGTGCATAACAAAGCGGAGTGTAACGGCAAGAAATGCTCCGAGGGCAACCTCTGCGCCTCTGCTTTTAAGCTTGTTTCTGAAAATTCCGCCAACGCCGAGAACTGCGTAGGCGAGAATGTAATCCAGAAGACAAACTAAAGCCGCCTGCCATATAACCATCTGACTTTCTCCCGGCAGGAAAAATGCCGCAACTGTTTTGCCACCGAGAAGTATCTGTATTACAGCAAAAATAAAGGATGAGAAAAATCCCCATTTTAATCCGTAAATGCAGGAAATAAGTACAATCGGAGCCATACTCGCAATTGTAATTCCACCGCCGAAAGGCAACCGGAAGGGTTGAAAGATTGAAAGAACTGATGCTACTGCAATAAGCATTGCAGAGATTACAAGTTTTTTTGTTTTTGTGTTCATAGGTAGTCCTCCCTGAATTTAAATGAAAAAATCGGAAACTACCTGAATGGTAATTTCCGACAGAAATAAACAAAGTATTTTCCCTACGCTGGCATTATCCAAACAGGTTTGACGGGTCGAATATTAATTCCTCTCAGCTGCAAAGCTCCCCGAACTTTTCAATTTTTTTACATTCTACAACAAAAACTGTTAGTTGTCAACAGTTTATTTGATAAATCCCGCAACGAGCTTGTTGACAAGACCGCCGTCAGCTTTTCCCGCAACTTTAGGCATAAGGCTTTTCATAATAAGACCTCTTTCCTTTGCAGTGGGATTTACGATTCCCAGTTCAGAAATAACAGCCTCAATAAGAGTCTTTATTTCGTCTTCGTCCATCATTTTCGGTGCAAACTGTGAAATGATTTCCATTCTGAATTTGCATTCGTCTATTATATCTGTTCTGTCAGCAGGTGCAGAGTCAAGAGTTTCTTTTGTCTGCTTTAATTCTCTCATAATAACTGCATTTTCTTCCTCTTCGGTAAGGTCTGCCATTTTATCTTTAGCTTTTGCTTTTAATGCGGCAAGAAGAGCGGAAAGGGCATTTTTCTTGTCAGCTTCCTTTGCTTTCATAGCGGCAATCATAGCCTGCTGAACTTCTGTTATTTTTGACATTTAAATCACTCCCGATAAAAATATATACAAACAATATTATAACAGATTTTCACACAATTTCAAGTCTAACTGAAAAAAGGCAGGGAAATGCTGTAAAATATAAAGCTTGCACACCAGGCAAAAACAAACTGAAAAAGCGCAATTTTAAGGGTGAATAATAAACTTTTGCTTTCTTTTTTTATTGTTGCCAGAGCAGAAATGCACGGCGTGTACAATAGCACAAAAATCATAAATGAAACTGCCGAAAGAGGAGTGAAAATGTTTTCGGCGGAGAGTACCGATAATGCCGAAAGAATTGCTTCTTTTGCACCAATTCCGCAGATAAGCGAAGAAATAATTCTGAAGTCGCCAAGTCCAATGGGACTGAACAGAAATTCAAGCTTTTTTGAAGCAATTCCCAGCATACTGTTGTCCGGACTTGTTGCGCACAAAGAAAAATCAAAATTGCTTAATGCCCATATTGCAACCGACACGAAAACAATAACAGTAAAAACTTTCCTTAAAAACTCTTTTGTTCTTTCAAACATAAGAGAAAGTGTACTCTTGAAGGTTGGCATCCTGTAGGGAGGAAGTTCTAAAATAAAATCACTTTCATTTTTGTGTGCAAAAACAACAATAAAGCCTGAAACTGCTGAAAATATGTAAAGCGTAAGTATTATAAACGGTGTGAAATCTCTGAAAAAAAGATTACAGATATATATGTAAACAGGCAGTTTTGCAGAACAGGAAATAAAAGGAATAAGCTTCATTGTACATTTCTTTTCACATTGGCAGGAAAGAGTTCTCGTTGCCATAACTGACGGGACCGAGCAACCAAATGCCATAATAACCGGAAAGAACGCCTTTCCCGAAAGTCCGGCTTTTTTCATAAGCTTGTCTGTGATGAACGAAATTCTTGCCATATAGCCGCTGTCCTCAAGCAGTGAAAGAAAAAAGAAGAGAACAAGAACGACGGGAAGGAATGATAAAACCGAAACAGTTCCTTTTACAAGACCATCACGGACAAAAGACATCATAATGGGGGTTTTGATATCAATATTCCGGTAAAGCAAGTCCGAAAGTCTTTCATAAAAATAAGAGGCAAAATCATTTGCAAAAGAAAATGTTGCGGTGAAAATAAAAACCATAATGCCTGTGAAAATCGGAAAAGCCAGAAATCTGTTCAACAGTATTCTGTCAGACTTGTCGGTGAGGTTTGTTCTCTGTCCGTTAAGACAGGAGATGCAAATGCCGTCAATAAGAGAATATATTTCTCTTTCTGTTGAGTAATCCGTGTTACACTTGAAAGGAACGCTTAATGCAAGGTCTGCAAGAGTTAAAATGCTGTTAACGTCAACTCCCTTTCTTGCGGATACAGATGTACACAAAATTCCCGTGAGCCGAGAAAACTTTTCTGTATCAAGGCTCATTTTGTATCGCCTAAGCTCATCTGCCATATTGAAAATAACAATCATCGGTTTATTTAATTTTGCAAGCTGAAAAGTGAGAAAAAGATTTCTTGATAAATTTGTTGAATCAACAATGTTGAAAATAATATCAACCTCATCGGATTTCAAAAAACTTCCGGTAATTTTCTCTTCCTCAGTAAGCGCGGAAAGAGAATAAAGCCCCGGCAGGTCGTACATCTTGAAATTTCTGTTTTTCTTTATGTATCCAAAAGTTTTTTCCACAGTAACTCCGGGGAAATTTCCGGTTTTTCCGGTCTTTCCTGTAACTGCATTGAAAAAGGTGGTTTTGCCGCAATTCTGATTGCCGATAAGTGCTATGTTTACAGTTTTGTTTTTTTTCATTTTTTCTTTACCCCGACGGTTAAAAACATTGATTTAAGTATATTATTGTGTTATACTACTATATTATAGTATATTATTTTTGGAAGTGGATTTTTATGACATACAAAGAATACTTTGAAAGCCTTAATAAAAAGAAAATTTCAGTTATCGGAATAGGAATAAGCAACACGCCCTTAATTAAAATGCTTGCAGGATACGGTGCTTTTGTTACTGCACGCGATAAAAAAGAAAATCTCGGAGAGCTTAAGGGGGAACTTGAAAAAATCGGTGTTGAACTTAAGCTTGGAGAAAACTATCTTAAGGATATTGATGCGGATATAATTTTCAAAAGCCCGGGAATTAGGGATGACGTACCGGAGCTTACAGATGCAGTAAAAAAAGGGGCAGTTCTTACCTCTGAAATGGAAGTGTTCTTTGACCTTTGTCCTGCGGATATAATTGCCATAACAGGCAGCGACGGAAAAACAACCACAACAACTCTTGTATGCGAATTGCTTAAAGGTGAGGGATACAATTGCCATCTTGGCGGGAATATAGGCAAACCTCTTCTTCCTGAAATTGATTCAATAGATGAAAACGACAAGGTTATTGTTGAACTTTCATCTTTTCAGCTTAAAACAATGAAAAAATCGCCCAAGTGTGCGGTTATTACCAATTTATCACCAAATCACCTTGACTGGCACACAGATTATGCAGAATATATTGATTCCAAAAAGAACATAATGCTTCATCAGCGAAAAGACGACATTCTTGTTACAAATTCCTCAAACGAAGAAGCTGAAAAAATCGGCAGGGAAGCCAAAGGCGAATGGCGATGCTTTTCTTCGGAAAAAGATGCATTTGTGTGCTTAAACGGCGAGTATATTATTTGTAACAATGAGAAATATCTTGATATAAACGATATTAAAATTCCCGGAATGCATAACGTTGAAAATTATATGGCGGCAATTGCCGCAACCTATCCTCTTGTTTCAAAGGATACAGTTTTAAAAGTAGCAAAAGAGTTCGGCGGAGTGCCTCACAGAATTGAGCTTGTAAGAACTCTTGACGGGGTAAGATATTATAACAGCTCAATAGATTCAAGCCCCAACAGAACGATTAACACATTAAAAGTGTTCAATGACCCGGTAGTTCTGATTTCGGGCGGAAAAGCAAAGGGTATTCCTTACGATGAAATCGGTGAGCCGATTCTGGAAAAAGCAAAGGCACTGATTTTAATCGGTGAAACTGCACCGCTGATTGAAAGGGCGGTTTCGGATGCAAAAGAAAAGTTGAACAGTCAAAAAGAACTACCTGTTTATCATGGTAAAACTTATGAAGAGGTTGTAAAGCTTGCAAAAGAAATAGCAGATAAAGGTGACGTAGTTCTTCTTTCAAATGCAAGCACAAGCTTTGATATGTTCAAGAATTTTGAAGAAAGAGGAAACAGATTTAAGGAGATAGTTAATGAACTTTAATCTTTTAAAAAGGCTTTGTACATCTTTCGGAGTTGCGGGGGATGAAAAAGAATGCAGGAATTTAATAAAAGAGATTATGGCTCCTTTGTGCGATGAAATAGAGGACAGATATCCTTATAATCTTTACTGCACCAGATATGCAGAAGATAAAAACGCACCTTATGTAATCCTTGATGCTCACATGGACAGTGTAGGCTTTATGGTAAAGGAAATAAAGGAAAAAGGTATTGTAAAGTTTGATACAGTAGGCGGAATTGACAGCAGAGTTCTGCCCTCGCTTGAGGTAACTTTAAAGGGCAGAGAGAAAATAAGCGGAATTATTTCTTCAATACCTCCGCATCTTCTTAAAAATGATGAGGGGCTTAAACCGGTACAAATGGTTGTAGATACAGGTTATATAAAAGGCGGTCTTGAAAAAATATTAAGCGTTGGTGACAGCATTTCTTATAAAACACAGCTTGATATTATGGGAGATTGTGTTACGGGAACTTATCTTGATAACAGAGCGGGAGTATGCGTAATTGTTGAAACCTTTGAAAATTTCAAAGATAAAAAGCTTCCCTTTAATCTTGTCGCAGCATTTACAGTTCAGGAGGAACTCGGACTTAAAGGTGCAAAGCTTTTTGATAAAGACGCCGCTCTTGCGGTAGTTATAGATGTAACTCACGGTCAGACTCCCGACGAAAAGGGAAATGAGTCTTATGAGTGCGGAAAGGGTACGGCAATTGCCTTTGGACCAAATGTTCATACTGAGTATTTTGATATGGCGGTTAACTGTGCAAAAGAAAGAAATCTTGATTTTCAGATTGAAACCCTTGAAGGAAACTCGGGCACAAACGCCTGGGCGTACCAGACAAGCGGTCTTTCGGTTCCGTCGGTAATCTTTTCGTTTCCTCTTAAGTTTATGCACACACCCGTTGAAACAATGAAAATATCAGACTATGACAACCTTAAAGATATTCTTACAGCCTTTTTGTCAGAACTTACTGCTGAAAAGCTTAACAGTATCTCATGCATAAAGGAGATAGTGTAATGGACAGTATTCTTAAAAATCTGTGCAACCTTGACTCCGCTTCGGGCAGAGAAGAGGAAGTGAGAAATTATATAATTGAAATGGTAAAACCCTATGCTGACAGAATTCAGACGGACAGTATGGGTAATCTGTATGTTTCAAGAAAAGGCACAAACCCGAAAAAGAAAATAATGCTTTGCGCTCACATGGATGAAGTTGCAATGATGGTTTCATCAATTACCGATGACGGCTTTGTTAAGTTCAAAATTGTCGGCGGAATAGATGAGTCTGTTCTTGTTGCGAAAAGAGTGAGAATAGGTGATAAAAAAATTCTCGGCGTAACGGGAATTAAAGCAGTTCATCTTCTTCCTAAGGAAAAAAGAAAAGAAAAAGTAAAGTATGAAGATATGTATATTGATATAGGTGCATCCTCAAAGGAAGAAGCGGAAAAGCTTGTAAAAACCGGAGATGCCATATACTTTGAAACAAAAGCCGAAAAACTTGGTGATTTGTATAAAGGCAAGGCTCTTGATGACAGAGGCGGATGCTTTGTGCTTATGTCTCTTGTGAAAGAAACATTTGAAAATGATGCGGTTTATGTTTTTTCCGTTCAGGAAGAAGTGGGGTTAAGGGGCGCAGGCGTTGCTGCACGCTTTGTAAAGCCTGATGAGTGCATAATAGTAGATTGTACCACCTGTATTGATATGCTTGATGTTGATGAAAGTAAAATTTCGACTCATATGGGTGAGGGCGTTGCGGTTACAATAGTTGATTCTGCCACCTTTGTAAATAAAGAGTTCAGAAAAAATCTTACAGAATGTGCACAAAAATATCAGTACAAAAATGTGCCGTTTGGAGGCAACGATGCGGGAGCGGTTCATATAAACAACATAAAGACCGCAGCTCTTTCACTTCCGGGAAGATATATCCATTCCCAGGCAAGTGTGGTGTCACCCGATGATATTGAAAGTTGTATAACTACTCTTAAGAACTATTTAAAGGAGAATGCAAATGCTTGAAATACTCTCTGCTCTTAATTCTCCCTGCGGAGGAGAGGAGCACATTAAAAAATATATAAAAACCAAACTTCCGGATGCATACGAGGATGACTTGGGTAATCTCATCTTCAGAAAAAAAGGCGGAGAAAAAAAGCTTATGGTTTACTGCGCCCTTGATGAAGATGCCATAGTGGTTATGAGCCAAAAAGATAAAAAGGTGAATTTTGCTCATGTAGGCGATAAGAAAATATATCCCGGAGCTGCGGTTTCCTTTGGCGGCTATAAAGGTGTTGTGTGCTCCGATAACAAGGATAAGCCTCAGGAGGATATGTATATAAAGCTTATAGGCAATGTTGAAATTGAAAATGGCACTATAGGCGTTCTTGAAGGCGAATATTACAGCGAAGAGAATTTTGCTTTCATGAAAGAGGCTGCTTCAAGAGTTGCTGCAAGTGCAATGATTG
The DNA here is from genome assembly GCA_964566065.1 of uncultured Eubacteriales bacterium. GTDB lineage: Bacteria > Bacillota > Clostridia > RGIG6154 > RGIG6154 > CAZMHL01. Next base: position 5,529 of record CAZMHL010000028.1, on the reverse strand, counting down.
AATGTGCAGATAGCGAAACAGTATACGATACCTGTTTTGTGTTTGGTGTAATGGGCAAGAAAAGCAGCAGAGGACTTGTTGCGGCAGTTCGTGAAATCAAACCGGACAAAACTTTGGTTTTTGAACAGACAGAAAAAGAAAACCTTACCGTTAAGCTTCTTGCGACAGGTTATGTATGCAATAAAGAGCTTGCAGAGGAATTTCTTGAAATTGAACCCACTCTTGAAAAAGAGGTAAATTCAGAGGAGAAAAGCTCGGCGGCATTTGCAGAAAGCGAAAATGTTGTCTGCATAGGGGTTCCCGTGAAATATCCCGATAATATAAGACAGGAAATAAATCTTGAAGTAAAGGACAAGATTTTAAATATAATTACAAAGACAATGAAGAAAGGCTGTGAATAACGATGGAGCGGATTTTAAAGGCGGAAAAACAGCTTGAAGAAATGTTTAAGCAGGTTGAAGAAACCGAGTTTAAAAACACAAAAAAAGTACTTGACGCTTTCAGAAAATATGAAATCAATGAGTCTCATTTCGTGCCGACCAACGGCTACGGATATGACGATATAGGCAGAGATACTCTTGATAAGATTTATGCGGAGGTTTTCGGTGCCGAGGATGCAATAGTAAGACATAATATAATCTCGGGAACCCACGCACTCACACTTTGCCTTTTCGGTGTGTTAAGACCGGGTGATTTAATGCTCGCGGTAACAGGTAAACCTTACGATACTTTGGAGGAAGCAATCGGCATAAGAGGAAATGCAAGTGGTTCTTTGAAGGATTTCGGTGTAAAGTACGGTCAGGTGGACTTGCTCCCTGACGGAACTCCCGATTACGATAAAATAAAAGAAGCACTTAAAGATAAACCAAAGCTTGTAACAATCCAGCGTTCCAAAGGCTATGAATGGAGAAAATCCATTGATATGGCTGAAATGAAAAAGCTGATATCTTTCATAAAGGAAAATTCTGATGCTTATGTTATGGTAGATAACTGCTACGGCGAATTTGTTGAAGAAACAGAGCCAACCGATTACGGTGCAGATTTAATGGCCGGCTCTCTTATTAAAAATCCCGGCGGCGGAATTGCACCTACGGGTGGATATATCGCAGGAAGCCGTGAGTGTGTTGAAATGGCGGCAAACAGACTTACAAGCCCGGGAATCGGCAAAGAATGCGGAGCATCCCTTGGCTTTAACAGAGATTTTTATAAAGGCTTCTTCTTTGCTCCGTCAGTTGTTGCATCTTCAATAAAAACCGCAATGCTGACTGCGGCAGTAATGGAAAATATGGGCTTTGAAGTATGTCCTGCATCAAATGAAAAAAGAACAGACATAATTCAGGCAATTAAAATGAAGTCAGAAGAAAATATGGTTGCATACTGCCGGGGAATACAAAAAGGCTCGCCGGTTGACTCAAATGTAGTTCCGATGCCATGGGATATGCCGGGGTACGGCGATAAAGTAATAATGGCGGCAGGAGCGTTCACCCAGGGAGCTTCAATAGAGCTTTCGGCAGACGGACCGGTTAAACCGCCGTATATTGTTTATCAGCAGGGCGGACTTACTTATTCCCATGGTAAAATAGGACTTTATGAGGCAATAAAGAAAATTCAGGAGGCAAAATAAATGATAAAGCTTATAGACAAAGGTACCTACTTAATTAACAATAAAGAAATTGCAGAGCATCACGAATCGGGTGCTAAAGCAAAAGAAAAAACAATGGCATATTCCATTCTCGAAAAACATAATACCTCGGGAAATATGGACAAGCTGAAAATCAAGTTTGATGCAATGGCGTCTCACGATATTACATACGTTGGAATAATCCAGACAGCAAGAGCTTCGGGACTTGAAAAATTCCCTATTCCATACGTTCTTACAAACTGTCATAACAGTCTTTGTGCAGTTGGTGGAACAATAAATGAGGATGACCACGTTTTCGGTTTGTCTGCGGCAGTTAAATACGGCGGAATTTACGTTCCCGCCCATCAGGCTGTTATTCATCAGTATATGAGAGAAATGATGGCAGGCTGCGGAAAAATGATACTTGGTTCAGACAGCCATACAAGGTACGGAGCTCTTGGAACAATGGCAGTAGGCGAGGGCGGACCCGAGCTTGTTAAACAGCTTCTGGAGAGAACCTATGATATTGATATGCCCGATGTGGTTTTAATTTATCTTGACGGTGAGGTTAAACCGGGCGTAGGTCCCCAGGACGTTGCTCTTGCAATAATCGGAGCGGTGTTCAAAAACGGCTTTGTTAAAAACTCAGTTATGGAATTTGCGGGTCCGGGTGTTAAAAATCTTCCTATCGAATTCCGTATGGGCATTGATGTTATGACAACGGAAACAACCTGTCTTTCTTCTGTCTGGACAACAGATGATGAAGCAAAGAGATATTTTGAAAATCATAACAGAGCAGAAGATTATAAAGAAATGAAACCGGGTGAGGTTGCATACTATGACAGAGCGGTCGTTGTTGACCTTTCAAAAATCAATCCAATGATTGCAATGCCATTCCACCCGAGCAATGTCTATGAAATTGCAGATGTTGTAAAAAATCCTTACGATATTCTTAAAAAAGTTGAAGATGACGCAAAGAGCACCTTTGACGGAGCAGACATTAAATTTTCTCTTACAGATAAAATTGTAAACGGCAAAGTTAAGGTTGAACAGGGTATAATCGCAGGTTGTGCCGGCGGAACTTATGATAACCTTGTCGCAGCGGCTGATATCCTTAAAGGCAAAAACATCGGTAACGGTGAATTTACAATGAGCGTATATCCTGCCAGCCAGCCTGTATATATTGACCTTGCGGCAAAGCAGTATGCCTCCGGGCTTATGCAGGCGGGTGTTGTAGTAAAAACTGCATTCTGCGGGCCTTGTTTTGGCGCAGGTGACGTTCCTGCAAATAACGGTCTTTCAATAAGGCATTCAACAAGAAACTTCCCGAACCGTGAGGGCTCAAAACCCGGCAACGGACAGATTGCATCGGTTGCTCTTATGGATGCCCGTTCAATTGCGGCAACTGCTGCAAACGGCGGTTTCCTTACTGCGGCAACAGACCTTGACGTTAACTATACAAAACCTGAATTTGATTTTAACGATACAGTTTACAAAAACAGAATTTATTCAGGCTTTGGCAATGCTAAAAAACAGGAAGAACTCAAATTCGGTCCCAATATCACAGACTGGCCGAAAATGTCTGAACTTACAGAAGATATTATCTTGAAGGTTGTCTGCACAATCAATGACCCTGTTACAACAACCGATGAACTTATTCCGTCAGGTGAAACATCTTCTTACCGTTCAAATCCTTTAAAGCTTGCAGAATTTGCTCTTTCAAGAAAAGCTCCTGATTATGTTGAAAATGCAAAATATATTCAGAAAGCGGAAAAGGCAAGACTTGCAGGAACAAGTGTTTTTGAAGCGGTTCCCGAGCTTGAAGCAGTAACTGAAAAAATCAAAGAAATCAAAAATATTGATATTAATAAAACAGGTATCGGAAGCCTTGTATATGCAGTTAAACCCGGTGACGGTTCTGCAAGGGAACAGGCAGCATCCTGTCAGAAGGTTCTCGGGGGATGGGCAAACATCGCTAAAGAATATGCAACCAAGAGATACAGAAGTAATCTTATAAACTGGGGTATGCTTCCCTTTATTCTTGACGGTGAAGTAAACTTTGAAAAAGGTGATTATATCTTCGTTCCGGGAATAAGGAAAGCTGTAGAAGAAAAACAGGATGATATAAAGGCCTACGTTATCGGCGAAACTGTAAAAGAGTTAAATCTTAAGCTTTCAGGACTCACCGATGACGAAAGACAGATTATTACAGACGGCTGTCTTATTAATTATTATAAAAACAATTAAAGAGGTAAAGTATGGGAGTTTATGCATTAACAGTAGAAAAGCTTATTGAAGAGTTCAGAAAAATGCCGGGAATTGGATATAAATCTGCACAAAGACTTGCATTTTACGTTTTAGGACTTACCGACGAGAAAGCAGGAAAACTTATCGACGCAATAAAAGAAGCTAAAGAAAAGGTTACCTACTGCCCGATTTGTCAAAATCTTACAGACGTAAGACCTTGCAGCGTATGCACAAATGAAAAGAGAGATAAATCCACAATCTGCGTAGTCGAGTCTTCATCAGATGTTGCGGCAATCGAAAGACTTGGTGATTTTAAAGGAACTTATCACGTGCTTCACGGGGTAATATCTCCGATGGAGGGAATATTGCCTGATGATATACGCCTTAAAGAACTCCTTGCAAGACTGAAAGATGATACTGTTAAAGAAATAATAGTTGCAACCAATATCAGTTTAGAGGGGGAAGCAACAGCTTCTTATATAGCTAAAATGGTTTCTGCTCTTGGTGTGAAGGTCACAAGAATTGCAAAGGGTATGCCAATCGGTTCTGATATTGAATACACCGATGAGATAACTCTTCAGAACGCTATAAAGAATAGAGTTGAAATATAATGATTTATAAAAAAATTGATGAGCTGGTAGGGAAAACGCCGCTTCTTGAATTAAATAATTATAGTCTTAAATATAATCTTAACGCAAAAATTCTTGCAAAGCTTGAATGCTTTAATCCTGCGGGCTCTGCCAAAGACAGAATAGGACTTTATATGATTAAAGATGCCGAAGAAAAGGGGATTCTTAAAAAGGACTCGGTCATAATCGAACCCACTTCGGGAAACACGGGCATAGGTCTTGCCGCCGTTGCCGCATCAAGGGGATATAAGGTAATTCTTACAATGCCCGATACAATGAGCGTTGAAAGAGTAAACCTTTTAAAAGCTTACGGTGCAGAGATAATTTTAACTGACGGAAAAAAAGGAATGAACGGCGCAGTTGAAAAAGCAAATGAGCTTTTAAAGCAATATGAAAATGCCTGGATTCCGTCACAATTTGAAAATCCCGTAAATCCAAAGGCACATTATGAAACCACAGGTCCCGAAATCTGGGAGGACACCAAAGGAAGAGTTGACATATTCGTTGCAGGTGTGGGAACAGGCGGAACAATTTCAGGAACGGGTAAATTCTTAAAAGAAAAAAATCCCAATGTGAGAATAGTTGCTGTTGAGCCTGAAAAATCACCTCTTTTGTCAAAAGGCAAGTCAGGAGCTCACGGACTTATGGGAATAGGCGCAAACTTTGTGCCGCAAACTCTTGATAAAGAAATTTACGATGAAATTATTACCGTTAAAGAAGATGATGCTTACAAAGCGGGAAAGGATATGGTGCAAAACGAGGGAATACTTGTTGGTATAACCTCGGGTGCGGCTCTTCACGCCGCAAAGCTTCTTGCCCAAAAACAAGAAAACAGAGACAAAACGATAGTGGTTCTTCTTCCCGATACGGGAGAAAGGTATCTCTCGACTCCGATGTTTGAATAAAAAAAGCAGAAACGATTTTCGTTTCTGCTTTTTTTATTTGTTCCCTTTAGCCCTGTTATGAGTTTTGCAAAGCATTTGGCAGTTCTTTATGTCGGTTGCTCCGCCTTTGCTCCAGGCGGTAACATGA
>CAZMHL010000027.1:0-16374 GCA_964566065.1 uncultured Eubacteriales bacterium | reverse complement strand
TCTTGTTCAGGGATATTTCGATAACTTAACAGACTAATAAAAATAAAATTGCAATGTCATTTGATGTTGCAATTTTCTGTATACATAGGTGATTTATGATTATAAAAACAAACTCCTTTGAGCTTGAAGACATTTTTGAATGCGGACAATGCTTCAGGTGGAACAAAAATGAAGACGGCTCTTATACGGGCATTGCTTTCGGCAGAGTCCTTACCCTTTCCAAAAACGGTGACGAGGTTGTTTTCAGCGATGATGCTGAAATATGGACAGAATATTTTGACCTTAACACCGACTACGGCGAAATAAAAAGAATCCTTTCAAAAGACGAGGTTACAAAAAAAGCCATAGAAAAAGGGCAGGGCATAAGAATTTTAAAGCAGGACTTTTTTGAAACGGTAATTTCTTTTATAATTTCACAGAATAACAATATACCCAGAATTAAAGGAATTGTTGAAAAGCTTTGTGAAAAATACGGCAGGGAAATTGAAAAAGGCTGTTATGCATTTCCCGAAAAAGAGGTTCTTGCCGCTCTTAACAAAGAAGACCTTGCATTTTTAAAAGCAGGGTACAGAGATTCTTATATTATTGATGCCGCAAGAAAGCTTTCGCAGAATGAAATTGATATGGAAATAATAAAAAATGCGCCAATTGAAGAGGCAAGAAAAGAAATTTCAAAAATAAAAGGTGTCGGCCCCAAGGTTGCCGACTGCATACTTCTGTTTGGCGCATCGAGATACGAGGTTTTTCCGACAGATGTCTGGATGAAAAGGGTTCTGACAAACCTTTACGGCTTTGAAAACCTCACTCCCGTTCAAATAAACGCCTTTGCAAAGGAAAAGTACGGAAGCCTTGCAGGCTTTGCACAGCAGTATCTTTTTTACAGCGTGAGAGGAAAATAAAAAACTGAAACAAAACCACCTGTTGAAAGCCCGGCTTTCAACAGGTGGTTTAAGTTTGTCTAACCCTTTATGATACTTGTTATTTTGACCTCACATATTCAACATACTGAGTCGGTGTCATAAATGTACAGTTCTGGTTTTTAAGGAACTTAATTATCTTTCTCAATTCCGCAAGTTCTGTTTCATCGTAGTTTGCAGGATGCATCTGAATTGCATAATATTTTGATTCAGCTCTTGAATTGTACAAAGCTTTAAAGTTTTCAAGAGTAATAGCACCGCCTTCAAGGTCGAATCTTGAGTTAATTTTTACAGCATTTGTATCTTTGCTCGTGAAGAATACAGAGGTAATCTGCGGGAAATCTTCGTTAAGCATTGCTGCGCATTCTTCACCAATCTTGTTATAAAACAAGTTTAATTTCAATTCTTTTTTTGCCATTTAGGGGGTGACTTTTAGTGTTTTTTGCTATTACAAAAATGCCCGCAAAATTCTCGCGGGCGTAAGTTTAAAGTATTTTGCTTTCAAAGGCATTTAACGAAATTTCCTTTTGGGTATAAGGACAAATGAATGTTTTTTCTTCACCGCTTCTGTTTACATAAAGAACAAACTTTTCGGTGTCATTGTATCTTACAACGCAGAAAATATCGTTATCAATGGCGTCAAACAGGGTTTTGCCGCTTTTAAGAAGCTCACTTTCGGCTCTTAAAGCAGTTGTTTTTCTGTAAAACTCAAGAAGCTCCTTGTTTTCATTGCCCCAGGGGTAGGTTCTTCTGTTGTCGGGGTCTTTTCTTCCCTCGAGTCCCGCTTCGTCACCGTAGTAAATGCAGGGGACACCGGGGAACACAAACTGAAGAGTAACAAGCTGTTTCAGAATATCAAAACAACGCTCGGCGTTTATATCTTTTGCACAGGTTAAAATTCTTTCAACATCGTGAGAGTCGATAAGGTTTAAGTTTGCCATAAAGTTTCTTGTCGGGTAGTTTTCCATCTGTGTCATATAGATATTTCTAAGCTCGAAAGCATTGATTTTATTCTGATAAAACAAAAGGAGATTGTCACGCAGGGGGTAGTTCATAACCCCGTCAAGCTCGGGCTTTGCGAAGTAGGATTTTCTTACATCGTAGGAAATTTTGTTGGAGGCATCCTCCCACACTTCGCCGATTACGATTTTGCCGCCGTACTTTTTAACCTCTTTGTTAAGCTTTAAAAGGAAGTTATCTGAAAGCTCATCTGCAACATCAAGTCGCCAGCCGCCGATTCCTTTTGCTGTCCATTTGTTAATAACACTGTTTTCGTTTTCAATTAAATAATCCTGAACTTCCGGGTTTTCAGTGTTAAGGGTAGGTAAATCGCCAACACCCCACCAGCTTTTGTAGTTCTTTGGATATTCATCAAATTTAAACCAGCTTCTGTACCCTGAGTTTTCGTTTACATAAGCACCGTCGCTTCCATAGTTTGAAAACTTGTTGAAATAAATGCTGTCTGCACCCGTGTGGTTGAAAACGCCGTCAAGAATAATCTTAATGCCTTTTTCATCAGCTTTTTTAATGAGTTCTTCAAAATCCTCCTCACTGCCGAGCATCGGGTCAATGTTAAAGTAATCTGCCGTATTGTAACGGTGATTTGAACAGGCTTCAAAAACAGGATTAAGATAAATTACCGAAACGTTAAGGGATTTAAGGTAGTCAAGCTTGCTTATAATTCCCTTTAAATTTCCGCCGAAAAAGTCCCATTTTTCAATTTCGCCTTTTTCATTTTTAAGATACTTTGGAGTATCACTCCAGTTATCGTAAATGTGAATGTTGTTTTTGGGATTTAAAACGCCGCCCTCTCTGCAGAAACGGTCGGGGAAAATCTGATAAACAATTCCTTTGGTGTACCAGTCGGGAAGAGCTTCTTTACATTCTGTAACAGTAACCTGAAAGGCTCTGTCCGGAGTATACAGAGAAAACTCGCTGTTATCATATTTTCCTTTTCCGAGATAATAGGAAATGCCGTTTTGTGTAATGAGTCTGAAATAGTAAAAAACAAGCTCAAGGCTTTCAAATTTGATTTCTTTGGTGAACCCGTCACTGCATTTTTCCATTTCAATTTCATTGCCGTTTAAAACAATGTAGCATTTGTCACAACTATCCGAAAAGACAGTAAAGCAGGCTTTACTGTCTTTTTCTATTGCACCAAAAGGTGTTTTGCACTTTTCGTCCCATGAATTAAAGTATACCATTATATGTCACCTATTTCACTTCATAAGGTTCAATGCCCCAGATTTCGTCAGCATACTGTCTGATAGTCTGGTCGCTGGAGAATCTTCCCGATTTTGCAACGTTTATAATTGCAGAATGGAACCAGCTGTCCTTGTCCTGATACATTTCGTTGAGCTTTTCATTTGCTTCAACGTAAGCGGCAAAATCTTTAAGAACAAAGAATTCGTCGTTCCATGTAACAAGGTGGTTGTAAATTTCTTCAAACTGACCAAAATCGTCGGTGTAGAAGTTTGTTCTGAGCTGATCAACAACCTTTTTGATTCTCGGGTCGTTGTTGTAAATTTCAGATGAAAGATAACCGCCGTTTGCATAGTAGTTAATAACCTCTTCGCTTGAAAGACCGAAGGTTACAATATTATCTTTGCCGACTGCATCATAAATTTCAACGTTTGCACCGTCCATAGTTGCAAGGGTGATTGCACCGTTCATCATAAATTTCATATTACTTGTGCCCGAAGCTTCTTTTGAAGCAGTTGAAATCTGAAGGCTTACGTCTGCTGCAGGAATGATTTTTTCTGCAAGGTCAACGTTGTAGTTAGGTATGAAAATAACCTTTAATCTGCCTTTTACAATCGGGTCGTTGTTAACTCTTGCCGCAACCGCGTTGATAAGTTTGATAACTTTCTTTGCAAGGCTGTATGATGAAAATGCTTTCGCACCGAAAATAAATGTTCTCGGCTGCATTTCAATTTCAGGATTTTCAAGAATCTGATTGTAGAGATACATAATATACAAAATATTAAGTGTCTGTCTTTTGTAAGCGTGAAGACGTTTAACCTGTGCACTGTAAAGACTGTGAGATTCAAGCTTTACGTTGTATTTTTTAGAAACATAGTCAATGAACTGTATTTTCTTATTATGCTTGATTCTTCTGAAATCATTCTCAAAGCTCTTGTCATCCGCAAAAGGAAGAAGGTCTTCAAGTCTGTCGGGCTCGTAAATCCACTTGTCGCCGATTGCTTCGCAGATAAGCTTTGAAAGCTCGGGGTTTGCGGAAAGAAGCCATCTTCTGTGAGTAATACCGTTGGTCTTGTTATTAAACTTGCCCGGAAAATGTTCGTGGAAGTCTTTGAGTTCCTGATTTTTGAGAATATCGGTATGGAGAGCTGCAACACCGTTAACAGAATGTGAACCTACAATTGCAAGGTTTGCCATTCTTACCTTGTTGTCCCAGAAAATTGACATTTTAGCTCTCTTTTCAAAATTGTCACCGTATGAATAACGGAGCTCTTCTTCAAAACGTCTGCTGATTTCTTCAATAATCATAAACACACGGGGAAGAACAGCTTTCATCATATTCATATCGATTTTTTCAAGAGCTTCGGACATAATTGTGTGGTTGGTGTATGCCATTGTCTTTGTTGTAATGTCCCAGGCTGTGTTCCACGGAATATTTTCTTCGTCAACAAGAATTCTCATAAGCTCTGCAACTGCAAGAGACGGGTGAGTATCGTTGATGTGAACGCTGTGATATTCATTGAAACGGAGCATTGAAAAGCCTTTTTCCTTGTGCTTTTTAACAATGCTCTGAAGACCTGCGCTTACAAAGAAATATTCCTGTTTGAGTCTTAATTTTTTACCCTCGTAATTTGAATCATCGGGATAAAGAACGTTTGAAATAAGCTCTGTGTTGTATTTCTTTTCAACTGATTTAAGGTAATCACCGTGGCTGAATTCAGAAAAGTCAATATCGTCGCCGATAACCTTTGCGCTCCAGAGTCTTAATGTATTAACGTTTTTGCAGTCATAACCTGCAATAGGAGTGTCGTAGGGAACGGCAAGAACTTCGTCGTAATCAACGTGGTTAACCTGAATTTCGCCTTTTCTGTCAATGTCAACCTCAACTCTTCCGCCGAATTTAACTGTAACGGCTTCGTCGTCGCGGCGCATTTCCCAGATGTTTTCATATTTGAGCCAGTTGTCAGATTCTTCAACCTGATAACCGTCTTTGATGGTCTGTTTGAAAAGACCGTATTTGTATCTTATACCCTGACCGAATGCAGGAATGTGAGTTGCACTCATTGAGTCAAGGAAACAAGCTGCAAGTCTGCCGAGACCTCCGTTGCCGAGACCGGGTTCGACTTCAATTTCCTCAAGAAGCTTAAGGTCAACACCAAGCTCTTCAAGAGCTTCAATTGCCTGTTCTTTAATACCAAGGTTTATAAGCGTTGTGTCAAGGAGCTTTCCGAGAAGGAATTCCATTGAAAAATAATGAACCTGTTTAACTCCGTCTTTAAAATACTGCTTTCTTGACTCGTGCCAGTATCTCGCAACGTAGTCTCTTACAAGTCTTCCGAATGCTTCATAGAGCTCAAGAGGATGTGCATCCCTGATATCCTTTGCATATCTTTTGATCATTTTTTGTTCAAAATCTTTTTTTATCTGTTCTTTTGTTATGTTGAGCATAAATGTCCTCCATTATAAATTGTTGTACATATCAATATAATTCTGAGCTGAAGATGTCCAGTTGAATTTGTTTTTCATAGCTCTTTTAACCAGTTTATTCCAGACTTCCTTATCCTGATAAACGGAAAGTGCGTATCTTATAACGTACATCATATCGTGCGCGTTGAAATTCGTGAATGAAAAGCCGTTTCCTTTTCCGGTGTTTTCATCGTAAGGAGTAATGGTGTCCTTAAGACCGCCTGTTTCCCTTACAACCGGAATGGAACCGTATCTTAAAGCCATAATCTGTCCGAGACCGCAGGGTTCAAACAACGACGGCATTAAGAACAAATCAGATGCCGCATAAATTTTTCTTGCAAGAGAATCGGAAAATGCAATGCTGGTTGATACTCTTGAAGGATATTTTGAAGCGTAGTAGTTAAATACGTCCTGATACTTGTCATCGCCTGTGCCGAGGATAACAAGCTGTGCACCGGTTGAAAGGATTTCTTCAATCATGGCAATAACAAGGTCAAAGCCTTTCTGGGGAGTAAGACGGCTTATAATGCCAATCATAGGCACATCTGCACTTTCCATAAGACCGAGTTCTTTCTGGAGCATAAGCTTGTTTTGGACTTTGCCTTCAGGTTTTACCGATGAATAATTTTCAAAAATACTTACATCTGTTTTCGGGTCGTAAAGTTCAAAGTCAATTCCGTTTAAAATACCCTTTAATTTATAGTTGTACTGTCTTAAAACTCCGTCAAGACCTTCACCGTAGAAATCGTTCTGGATTTCATCTGCATAGGCGGGACTTACTGTGTTAACAAAATCAGAGTAAATAATTCCGCCTTTCATAAATGAAATGCAGTCATAATATTTAAGCTTGTCTTCGGTGAAATAACCATCGTCAAGATTTAAAAGTTCAGAGAGAATCTGTTTCGGGAAAATTCCCTGGAATTTTAAATTGTGTATGGAATACACGGTTTTTGCAAAGGCTTTGGTATCTGTGTAGAAACGGTGCATAAGCACAGGTACAAGTCCTGTGTGCCAGTCGTTACAGTGAATAATGTCGGGATTGAAGCCGTCCATATGAAGAATTGCTTCTAAAATTGCCCTGTCAAAGAACGAAAATCTTTCTCCGTCGTCAAAGTAACCGTAAGCACCGCTGCGCTTGAAATAAAATTCATTGTCAAGGAAATAGAAAAGTGTATTTCCGAGAACGTATTTGTAAAGCCCGCAATACTGATTTCTCCAGCCTACAGGAACAGTAAATTCACATATTTTTTCCATTCCTTCCTTGTACTGCTCGGGAATGTCCATATATAAGGGGCAGATAACTCTTGTTTCATAACCCTGTCTGTTAAGTTCTTTAGGGAGTGCATATGCAACATCACCAAGACCGCCGGTTTTTAAAAACGGATAAGCTTCCGAGGTTGCAAACAGAATTTTTTTCATTAAAAGACCTCCATTCTTTTAATTAAATATATTCGACAGATGTCATTATATCATATTTTGATGCCTTTGTCACCATTAAAATTACATTTGTAATAACCGAATTATGAGTAAATTTGAAATTTTTGTCGTTTTGGCTAAATTTTTTTTAAAAAACTATTGATTATTTCTGTGAAATGGTGTACAATGAAACAAAAGTGGTGGCAAAGTACATAAAAGTGTCACAAAGTGGTGAATTTCAAAAGAAAGGAGCAGGCAAAATGCTTATAGGTGAATATAAACACAGTATTGACGCTAAAGGCAGAGTAATTATGCCTGCAAAATTCAGAGAAGACATCGGAGATACTTTTTATGTAACAAAAGGAGCAGACAACTGTCTTAAGGCTTATGCCAAAGAGGGTTGGGAAGAATTTATGGCAAAGGTTGCGGCACTGCCTGACAGTGACCCCAACGCAAGAAGCTATAAAAGAAGCGTGCTTGCAAGCTCAATTGAATGTGAGCTGGACAAGCAGGGCAGAATACTTATTTCCGAAAACCTAAGAAACCACGCAAGCCTTAAAAAGGAAGTTACAATAATCGGTGTTTCGGCTTACATAGAAATCTGGGATACCGAAGAATGGAACAAATACAGCGACACGTCAGTCGGATTGGTTGAAGAGCTTTCAGCCTATGGATTGTAATTATGGAGTTTAAACATATTTCGGTATTACTTGAAGAAAGTATAGAATTTCTTTCTATAAAAGAAATTGGGATATATGTGGACGGTACTTTGGGAGGGGGTGGACACTCCCTCCAAATACTCTCACATATGGGGAAAGACGGAAAGCTTATCGGGATAGACAGAGACAAAGAGGCACTGTCTGCCGCAAAGCAGAGGTTAAAAGATTACGAAGATCAGGTGATTTTTCACAAAGGCAACTACTGCGAAATCAAAAGCGTACTTGAAAAATACGGGTTTGACAAAATCGACGGAGCGGTGCTTGACCTTGGCGTTTCATCCTATCAGCTTGACAACGGTGAAAGGGGATTTTCCTATAATCACGATGCAAGACTTGATATGAGAATGGACCGTGAACAGGAATTTTCGGCATACGATGTGGTTAATACTTATGACCGCTTTGCTCTTGCGAAAGTTTTTTCCGATTACGGTGAAGAAAAATTTGCAATGCAGATTGCAAACAAAATAGACGATTACAGAAAAAACAAACCGGTTGAAACCACTTTTGAGCTTGCGGAGCTTATAAAAGAAGGAATCCCCGCAGCTGCAAGACGAGAGGGCGGACATCCGGCAAAGAGAGTATTTCAGGCAATAAGAATAGAGGTTAATTCAGAACTTTCTCTTCTGAAAAAAGCCGTTGAAGATTTCTTTGACGTGTTAAAGCCGGGAGGAAGACTTGCAATAATAACCTTCCACTCACTGGAGGACAGAATTGTAAAAACCTGCTTCAGGGATTTTTCCACAGGATGTACCTGTCCGCCAAACTTTCCTATCTGCGTATGCAATAAAAAGCCGAGAGGAAAAATTGTTAATAAGAAGCCCGTTGTTGCGGGAAATGAGGAACTTGAATTTAATCCGCGTTCTTCGTGCGCGAAATTAAGAGTTATAGAAAAATTATAAGGAGATTTGAAATGGCCCAGGAAGCTTACGGTTACTACGGCAACACGCTGCCTGAATATGTACCTGAAACAGTTGAAAGACCAAGCGTTAAGGTTGAAACCGAAAAAAAGAGCAGAGCCCGCATAAAAGTAACACCTAAGTTTTTTTCAAGAGTATATGTATGTATGCTGCTTGCGGTTGTATTTACCGTAGTATTCAGATATGCAGTTATAAACGAAATGAGCCGTGCGAATGAACAGCTGAATGCACAGCTTTCAGAGGTTCGTGCGCACAACGAGCAGCAGAGTGTTTATCTTGATATGGCAACAGACCTTAAAATTGTTGAGGATATAGCGCATAACAAGCTCAATATGGGAGTTCCTCAGGCATATCAGACGGTAGAGGTTACCGTTGGTATGGAAAACAAGGCTGTTAAGGTTGCAGGCCGTGACAATGGAGTAATAACCACACTTAAGAATATCGGCAGTAAGGTTATGGAATATTTGTACTGAACATAAATATAATTTTAATGGTCGGAATTTAATCAAGGGGAATTAGTTTAATTCTCCCTTGTTTGCTTTTAAGGAATTAAAAAGATAGAGGTTAAAATATGTCTAAAATAGGTGTAAAGACTAAAAAAAGAATAGTATTGGCGCTTTATATTTCCTTTGCCCTTTGTCTTTTGCTTGCGGTAAGAATAGGCTGGCTTCAGTTTGTGCGCGGAGATGAACTACAGAAAGAAGCGGTTCAGCAGCAGACAAGAGATAAAATAATAACCTCAAAAAGAGGAACTATTTATGACCGTAATATGAAGCCTCTTGCGGTAAGTGCATCTGTTTACACAGTTGTTGCAAATCCCAAAATAATCAAAGAAGAAAAAGCTCAGGAAGAAGTTGCGACATATCTTTCAAAAATTCTTGAAACAGATTATGAAGATATTTATAAAATCGTTACAAAAGAATCTGGCTATGAATATGTAAAAAGAAAAGTTGAAAGTGAAAAATCGGACAAAATAAAACAGCTTATAGCCGATGACAAACTGGTGGGAATAGAGCTTATTGAGGATTCCAAAAGATACTACCCGTACAGTAACTTTGCATCTCACTTAATTGGCTTTACGGGTACCGATAACTACGGACTTGCGGGAATAGAACTGCAGTATGACAAATATCTTACGGGAACATCGGGAAAAATTGTAACCGCAACAAATGCGGCAGGTATAGATTTGCCTTATAATTATGAAAAATATTACAATTCAAAAGACGGACTCAATGTGGTTCTGACAATAGACGAGGTTATTCAGCACATTGTTGAAAACAATCTTGAAACCGCAGTTGTGGAAAATGACGTTAAAAACGGTGCCTGTGCCATAGTTATGGATATAAAATCAGGTGAGATTCTTGCTATGTCCACAAAACCCGACTATGACCTTAACGCTCCTTTCACTTTAAACGACGAAGCTCTTAAAAAAGAAATAGACAAGTTAAAAGATACAGACGAAAAGGCTTATAATGAACAGATGGGCATTGCAAGAAATAAAATGTGGAGAAACAAGGCTCTTGTCGATTCTTACGAACCGGGTTCAACCTTTAAAATAATAACCTCTGCAATAGCTCTTGAAGAAAATCTTGTGTCCGACAATGATTTGTTCGTGTGCACAGGTGCAAAAGAGGTGGCAGGCGACCTTATTCACTGCTGGAAAGCCGCCGGTCACGGAACACAGACCTTTTCAAAAGCAATCCAGAATTCATGCAACCCTGCTTTTATGGAAGTGGGAGAGCGCATAGGTGCAACGAAATTTGCAAAATACGTAAAAGATTTTAATTTAATATCGCCAACGGGTATAGATTTGCCCGGTGAGGCTACAGGCATATTCTTTGATGCAAGTGCAATGGGACCCGTAGAGGTTGCAACAACCTCCTTCGGTCAGGGTTTCCAGGTTACACCGATTCAGCTTATAACCGCAATAAGTGCAGTTGCAAACGACGGAAAATATGTAACCCCTCACGTTGTAAAAGAGCTTACAAATTCCGACGGCGATGTTGTGGAAAAGTTTGAAGGTAAATTTGTAAAACAGGTAGTTTCAAAGGAAACAAGTGAAATTCTTTGCCGTTATCTTGAAGATGCAGTAACAGTAGGTTCCGGTAAAAATGCTTATATCCAGGGCTACAGAATAGCAGGTAAAACGGGAACATCAGAAAAACAGCCCCGTTCTGCAAACAAAAAAATTGCATCAATGGTGGCATTCGCTCCCGCAGATGACCCCCGGGTTGCAGTTCTCGTAATGCTTGACGAACCCGAAGCAGGTCAGTACTTTGGCGGTGTAATTGCCGCGCCCGTTCTGGGTAACATAATGAATGATGTGCTTCAGTACCTTAATGTAACAAAAACACTTTCATCTGAAGATGAAGAGGTTACAGGCAAGAGTGTTCCGCAGTTAGTCGGAAAAAGCGTTGAAGAAGCGAAGAGCCTTGTGACAAATAACGAACTTAACATACAGATAGTAGGCAATGGCACAAAAGTAATCAGCCAGACCCCAAAAGGAGCATCAAAGCTCCAGAAAGGCGGAATGGTTATAGCCTACACAACAGATGTAACACCAACACAGGTAACTGTTCCAAACGTTTCCGGAATGACCATAAGCGGAGCAAATCAGGCAATAGTAAACAGCGGTCTTAATATGAAAATAACCGGAGCAGGAAGAGGAACTGCAGAAGCAGGTGCAACAGCAGCGGCAGCGCAAACCCCGGCGGCGGGAGAAACGGCAGACAAGGGAAGTATAGTATATGTGGAATTCCGCCACCTTGACGTTGAGTGAATTTGGCTAAAATTGCCTGTCTTGCTTCTTTTGCCTCACTGAAGTACAAATCGTACTGCCCGTTCGGCAAAATCTGCAATACAAACAATTTTTCTTAAATTTTGATTTACGGAATAATAAAATAAAACAAATTGCAAGCAGTTTGAACCTGTTTTATTATTTATTCTTTATTATTTATTCTTTAAAACACGAAGGGTTTTTATTATGAATCTTAAAACTTTGCTTAACGGAATTGAATATTCAGGCAATGCGGATGTTGAAATAACATCTGTTGAGTGCGACTCAAGAAATGTAAAGAGCGGTTCTGCTTTTGTATGCATAAAGGGGTACGAAACAGACGGTCATATTTATGCAAAGGACTGTGCGGAAAAAGGTGCAAGTGTAATTATTGCAGAGGATGACGTTGATGTTTCCTGTCCTGTGGTTAAAGTAAAAAATACAAGACAGGTTCTTGCAACAATCTGTTCAAGATTTCACGGCGAGCCTTCAAAAGAATTCAAGCTTGTGGGAATTACAGGAACAAACGGCAAAACCACAACAACATATTTAATTAAAACAATTCTTGAAAGCGTCGGCAAAAAGGTAGGGCTTATAGGAACAAACCGGAATCTCATCGGGGAAAAAGTTATTCCCACAGAGAGAACAACTCCCGATGCCTTCACTCTCCAGAAAATGTTCAGACAGATGGCAGATGAAAAGTGCGATGTGGTTGTTATGGAGGTATCCTCCCATGCGCTTTATCTTGACAGGGTTTACGACTGCGATTTTGATGTGGGTGTATTTACAAATATCACCCAGGACCATCTTGATTTTCATAAAACAATGGAAAACTATCTCATTGCGAAATCAAAACTGTTTACAATGTGCAGAAACGGTGTTGTAAACTATGACGACATAAAATCTGAATACATTCTTCACAATGCAACCTGCCCGATAATGACTTATGGTATTGACGAGGATGCGGACATAAAGGCAGACAAAGTAAAAATGACTGCAAAAGGTGTTGAGTTCAAGGCTATGGGAATGGATTTTACCCTTGCAATACCGGGTAAATTTTCAGTATATAATGCATTAAGTGCCATCGGTGCCTGCAAGGCTCTGGGACTTGACAACGAACAGATTTCAATGGGACTTGCAAAGGCAAAGGGTGTACGAGGCAGAGTTCAGGTTGTAGACCTTGGCTATGACTTTACGGTTATAATTGACTATGCACATACACCTGACGGTATTGAAAACATTCTTTCAACAGTAAAAGGCTTTGCAAAGGGAAGAGTTGTTATTCTCTTTGGCTGCGGCGGAGACAGAGATAACAGAAAAAGACCGATTATGGGTGAGGCGGCAAGCAGACTTGCAGATTTTTGCATAGTAACCTCCGACAATCCGAGAACTGAGGAACCGTCGGAAATTATAAAACAGATTTTAGCCGGAGTAAAGGGCGACTGCGTTGTTATAGAAAACAGACGTGAAGCTATAGAATATGCAATAAGAAATGCAAAAAAAGACGATGTTATTGTTCTTGCAGGTAAAGGTCACGAAACATATCAGACTATAGGTAAAACAAACATTCACTTTGATGAAGAAGAAATTCTTTATGAAATCCGCGACATCATCAATTCCGAAAAAAGAGGTGAGTAAATGCAGAACCTGACAATTAAAGAAGTTCTGAATGCAACAGGCGGCACACTTGTAAAAGGTGACGAAACCGCCGTTTTCAATAAAATAGGTAAAGATTCAAGAGCTGTTGAGGACAATATGCTCTATGTTGCAATAAAAGGAGCAAGATTTGACGGAAACGATTACGCCAAAGCCTGCCTTGATTCAGGCGCAATGGGGTGTCTTGTTTCAAGAGAGGTTGAAGGAGAGGGTAATATAGTTCTTGTTGAAGATACCACAAGAGCTCTCGGTCAGCTTGCTTCATATTACAGAAAGAAATTTAAAATTCCTTTTGTAGGAATAACGGGAAGCGTCGGAAAAACTACAACAAAGGATATGATTGCCTGTGTTCTTGCGGCAAAGTACAACACACATAAAACCGAAAAGAACCACAACAACCATATCGGTCTTCCTTTTACTCTTTTTGAACTTAAAGACGAACACGAAATAAGCGTTATAGAAATGGGAATGTCCGCTTTTGGCGAAATTGACTATCTTGCATCTCTTGTAAAGCCTGAAACGGCAGTGTTTACCAACATAGGCTTGTCTCATATAGAAAATTTAGGTTCAAGAGAAAACATTTTAAAAGCAAAATGCGAAATGCTTAACCATCTGAACAAAGACGGGTTTGTTCTTATGTGCGGCGATGACGATATGCTTATATCAATGGATAAAACTCTTGAATTTGATCACAAATATTACGGCATTGAAAACAAAAACTGCGACTTTGTTGCAGAAAACATAATTCAGGACAAATTCAGCACACAGTTTGATGTATGCTTTGACGGTAAAAAATATACGGTTACAATTCCTGTTCTCGGTGAGCACAACGTTAAAAATGCTCTTTGTGCTTTTGCGGTAGGTGTTCATTATGACATTGAGCCTGAAAAAATCATAGCTGCCCTGGAAGAATTTATCCCCGGACCAATGCGTCAGAATATAATTCCCAGTGACGGAGTAACAATAATAAATGACTGTTACAATTCAAGTCCTTCTTCCGTTGAAGCAGGTCTTAAAACCTTAAGACAGATAAGCGGAAAGAGAAAGGTTGCGGTTCTTGGTGATATGCTTGAAATGGGCGAGCTTTCAAAGGAACTGCATATGCTTTGCGGGAAATACGTTGTTGACTGTAAAACGGATTTTCTTGTATGCATAGGAGATAAAAGCAGATACATCATTGAAGGAGCAACAAAAGAAGGCTTTGATGAAAATAACACAAAATTTTTCAAAACAAACAAAGAGGTTAACGAATTTCTCGACACATTCCTTTTAAAAGACGATGTCGTTCTTGTGAAAGCGTCAAGAGGAATGAAACTTGAAGAAATAGTTAATCATATCACAGATTTTGAGGATAATAAGGAGTAATTAAGGTGAGCAGTATTCGTTTGAGTTTTTTGATTTCTTTTGCAGTATGTACAATTCTTAACTTTTTTCTTGTTCCGGCTTTAAGACGTCTTAAATTCGGTCAGACAATAAGGGAAGAGGGCCCGAAATGGCACGAGAAAAAGTCGGGAACACCTACTATGGGCGGAATAGGCTTTTTGGTTGTCAGCTCTTTGGTCGCATTCATTTTCTGTAAGGATTTTGCAATAAGAACGGCAATAGTATTTTCGGCTCTTTACGGACTTATCGGTTTTGCTGATGATTTTATAAAAATTGCATTCAAAAGAAACCTTGGACTCAGCGCCAGACAGAAGCTTGCTCTTCAGGTACTTGTAACCGTTGCGTTTCTTGTTTATCTTACATCAGCAGGTCTTCTCGAAACTTATGTACTTATTCCTTATTTCAATATAAAACTTGAACTTTCCTGGTTTTACATTGTGTTTGTAACGCTGTTTTTAATCGGCTTTACAAACGCTGTAAATCTTACAGACGGTCTTGACGGTCTTGCTGCGGGAGTAACGGAAATTGTTGCATTGTTCTTTGCGGTAACAGGAATAAAGCTTGGCAGCGATGTAGGTATATTTGCATCAGCTCTTGCAGGAGCACTTCTTGGATTTTTATTCTTTAATTTTCATCCTGCAAAGATGTTTATGGGAGATACCGGTTCACTGTTTCTGGGCGGTGCGGCAGCTATGTTTGCCATAATGCTTAAAATGGAGCTTTTACTTGTAATAGTCGGAATTGTTTATGTAACGGAAGCATTTTCCGTAATACTTCAGGTCGGCTATTACAAAAAAACCGGGAAAAGAATTTTTCTGATGAGTCCGATTCATCATCATTTTGAAATGAAAGGCATGAAAGAAACAAAAATTGTTGCGATGTTTTGCACAGTAACCGTTCTTGCGTGTCTTCTGGCATATTTTGCCATAATCTGAAATCAGGGAGGAAGCACAAATGCAGGAAAAATCCAGAAAGAAAAAAGTCTTTGGATTTCTTAATAAAGCGGGCGAGGGTGTATCAAAATCCGATCCTATATTATTTAATTTAATACTCGTTCTTTTGTGCTTTGGACTGATAATGTGCTTTTCCGCATCGGCTCCCTCTGCACAGACCTATATGGGCGACAGTTATTATTATCTGAGAAAACAGCTTATGTGGGCGGTGCTCGGATTGATTGCAATGGGCATCACAATGAACATCCCCTACAAAATGTGGAAAAAATATACGGGACCGATTGTAATTGCAAGTATACTTTTGCTTGTAATAACCCTGTTTATGCCGTCTGTTAACGGTGCAAGAAGATGGCTTGGAATTGGCGGTATGTCAATTCAGCCTTCCGAAATCGCAAAGCTCGCGGTAATACTGCTTTTTGCCAAACGTCTGGAAAAACAGAAATGGGAAAAATCAACCTATATCAGTGATTTTCTTCCTTATCTTGTTGTGCTGGGTATATACGGTATTCTTCTTTTGCTTGAACCGCATTTTTCCTGCACAATGCTTATCTGCCTTGTTGCATTTATAATGCTCTTTATATCGGGAACAAAAATAAGATATTTTATCGGTACAATGATACCTCTTATTCCGGCGGTTATTTTTGTTGCAATAACATCACCCTACAGACTTAAGAGAATAACTACATTCTTTGATCCTTTCTCAGACCCTACCGGTGACAGCTGGCAGATAATCCAGTCACTGTACGCTGTAGGCTCGGGCGGACTTTTCGGTCTCGGACTTGGACAGAGCAGACAAAAATATCTTTATCTCCCTGAACCGCAGAATGACTTTATTTTTTCAATCATCTGCGAGGAGCTGGGATTTTTCGGTGCAGTAATAGTAATTGCATTATTTGCACTTTTAATCTGGAGAGGAATTTTCATTGCAATAAATGCAAATGACCGTTACGGATGTCTTGTTGCCGTTGG
>CAZMHL010000026.1:5538-16392 GCA_964566065.1 uncultured Eubacteriales bacterium | reverse complement strand
TTTTCTGGCTTTAACTCACGTACTCAGTCGGGTCATTTGCCGTCAACAAGCTGACTCTGTGTATAGAAGGTTTCGCAGGGAACGCAGTACATTCCCTCGTATTCGCCCTTGTAAATGTCACCCTGATCATAAAATTTCTTGAAAATCTTCTGAACAGTGTTAACGTGGTAATCGTCTGTTGTTCTTATGAACCGGTCGTAAGATGTGTTCATAAGATTCCAGATTTCTTTTATTTCTCCTGCAACGCCGTCAACGTATTCTTTAGGGGAAACGTTGTTTTCTTTTGCAATTTCTTCAATTTTAATGCCGTGCTCATCAGTTCCCGTAAGGAAATAAACGTCATAGCCTCTCTGTTTTTTGTATCTTGCGATAGCATCAGTAAGAACTATTTCGTAAGTATTTCCGATGTGGGGTTTTCTTGATGTATAAGCAATGGCGGTGGTAATATAAAATTTTTCAGCCATTTTTTCACACTCCTATGCTTTGTAAGAATCTTTAAGTGTTGCGGTTAAGTTGAAAATAACATTGTCTTTTGTTGAATATTTGTCAACCGCAAAGTAACCGTTTCTCATAAACTGGAAGCAGTCGCCCGTTTTTGCGTTTTCAAGGTCTTTGTCAATTTTGCAGTCCTTTAAAACGATTAATGAGTCGGGATTTAAGTTTTCAAGGTAATTGTCAACATCGCCCGGGTCAGAGGTTAAGAATAATTTGTCATACATATTAACAGTGGCATTAAGACAATTGTTTGCATCAACCCACTGAATTGTACCCTTAACCTTTCTTCCGTCAGGGGAGTTTCCGCCTTTTGATGCGGGGTCGTAGGTACAGATAAGCTCAACAACTTCGCCTTCTGCATCTTTTATAATTTCTTTAACCTTTATGAAATATGCACCCTTTAAGCGAACCTCGTTGTCGGGAGTAAGTCTTTTGTAGCCTTTAACGGGAACTTCCATAAAGTCGTCTTTTTCAATGAATATATTTTTAGAAAAGGTTATTTTCTTTTGTCCTGCGCTTTCGTCGTTAGGATTTACGTCAACGAAAAGCTCTTCGGAGCCGCATCCCTCGTAGTTTTCAATTGTAACCTTAAGAGGATGAAGAACAGCCATTGCTCTTGGTGCTTTCATATTGAGGTTTTCTCTTACGCAGTGCTCAAGGAGTGCATAGTCAACAACGCTGAACGCCTTTGCAACACCTATTCTGCCCGCAAAATCAAGAAGCGCTTCTGCCGGATAGCCTTTTCTTCTCATTCCGCAGATTGTTGACATTCTCGGGTCGTCCCAGCCGTCAACAATGCCCTCTTTAACAAGCTTTAAGCACTTTCTCTTACTTGTAAGAGTGTTTGAAAGGTTGAGTCTTGCAAATTCAATCTGTCTTGAAGGCTTTTCAAAATCGCAGTTTTCAAGAACCCAGTCGTAAAGAGGTCTGTGGTCTTCAAATTCAAGAGAACAAAGTGAATGTGTAACGCCCTCTGCAGTATCTGAAATCGGATGAGCAAAATCGTACATTGGATAAACGCACCATTTGTCGCCCGTTCTCTGGTGATGAGCAAACAAAACTCTGTAAATAACGGGGTCACGCATATTAAGATTGCCTGATGCCATATCTATTTTTGCCCTTAAAACTTTTGAGCCTGTTTCAAATTCGCCGTTGGTCATTCTTTCAAACAGGTCGAGATTTTCTTCTATGCTTCTGTTTCTGTATGGGCTTTCCTTACCCGGCTGTGTAAGAGTTCCTCTGTATTCTCTTATTTCCTCTGCTGACAAATCATCAACATAAGCAAGTCCTTTTTTGATGAGCTTTATTGCCATTTCGTGAATAATGGGAAAATAGTCTGATGCATAGAAAACGTTGTCCCATTCAAAGCCGAGCCATTTGATGTCTTCCATAATTGCATCTACGTATTCGGTGTCTTCCTTCTCCGGGTTTGTGTCGTCAAGTCTTAAATTGCACGTACCCTTGTATTTCTTTGCTGTTGAAAAGTCAATGTTTATTGCCTTGACGTGACCGATGTGAAGATATCCGTTCGGTTCGGGGGGAAATCTGGTCTGAACCTTGTCATAAACCTTTTCTTCCAAGTCTTTGTCTATAGCATCGTGAATAAAATTTGAAATATTTTCCATTTAGTTCAGCTCCTTTAAGAAGTTTGTCATTCTTTCAATATCTTTCTCTTTGCCGAGAGTTTTTAAAATTCCGTAAAGGTCGGGGGATTTCATTCTGCCTGTCACAGCAACTCTTATTACAGAGCTTACGTCGCCAACATGACCTTTGAAAGCATCGGGATTCTGCTTGTATTCCTTAACCTCTCTTGCAAAGCCGACTTTTTCTGCAACGTCTTTCATCTGATTGAACCAGCCGTCCTTGTCAAGGCTTTCGTCATACATTTCAATATAGTTGTTAACAATTGCTTTGATATCTTCCTTTTCAACATTTGGAATTTCGTCAAAGCCCTTGTCCTTGATTTCGTCAAACATAAAGGAGAATGCATCTCTTACTTCGTTGAATTTGCCGATATCCTTTCTTGGCTTTTCGGGATTTCTGTCGAAATTGAACATTTTAACCGAGAAATCCTTGTCTTTGGCAAGAAGATTGTAAAGCTCTTCGTCATTCTTCTTCGCCCAGGCGGTTGCAAGGTCGTAAACCTGCTCTGCGGTGTAGGATGCAATCTTGTTTTTGCAAACGTCGTTTAATTTAACAAGGTCGAAAAGACCGCCCGAATTACTCATTTTGTTCATCTGGAGCCGGAACTCTGACCAGTGAGCGGTTTTGTTGTTTCTTCTGAAATCTTCAAAGGTGTAGTTTGCAAGATTTAAAAGATATTCAATAACGCCCTCTTCGGGATATCCCTCAATGCCGTAGTAGGAAACTGCAGCCTCGGGGTCTTTTCTCTTGGAAATTTTTCTCTTTCCGCCTTCATCTTCTTTCATAATGGGGGCAATGTGGGCATATTTCGGAGCCTTGAAGCCCAGCATATAGAAAAGCTGAAGATGGATAGGTGCAGAAGAAATCCACTCGTCGCCGCGGATTACCGTTGTAGTTCTCATTAAGTGGTCATCAATTGCATGAGCAAAATGATAAGTGGGAATTCCGTCTGATTTTAAAACTACTATGTCAACAATATTTTCAGGCATTTCGATGTTTCCTCTTATGCCGTCTTTGAATGAAATTCTCTTTTCAGGTGAACCCGGGGATTTGAGTCTTATAACATAAGGCATCCCCTTTTTAATGTTTTCTTCAATCTGCTCAGGCGTAAGATTTCTGCACTTTGCAAACTGAGAGTGATAACCGGGAAGAATCTTTTCCTTTTCCTGAACCTCCCTTATTGCAGAAAGCTCGTCTTCGGTACAAAAACAAGGGTAAGCCTTGCCCTCTTCAACAAGCTTTTTGGCAAAGGTCTGATAAATTTCAGCTCTTTCGCTCTGCTTGTAAGGTCCGTAAGCACCGATTTCCTTATCAAAATCAACAAAGCCCTCGTCAATTTTAATGCCGAATTCTTTAAGACCCTCTAAAATTTTATCAACACCGTGTTCAACTTCTCTTTTCTTGTCGGTGTCCTCAATTCTTAAAATGAAAAGGCCATTGCTCTGGTGAGCAATTCTTTCTGAAATAAGTGCGGCAAAAAGTCCGCCGATATGGAGAAAACCTGTGGGGCTTGGCGCAAATCTTGTTACCTGCGCACCCTCGGGAAGCTCTCTTTTAGGAAAAAGCTCCTCGTAATATTCAGGTGTTTTTGTAATGTGTGGAAATAAAATATCTGCAAGTTTTTTGTAATCCATTTTTGCATACCTTCTTTAATTTATATATAGATAGTATATTTTACCATAAATCCGCTTCAAATTCAAGTATTTAACACAAAAAGTAGGGGCGGGGCTTGCTCCGCCCGTGTTATTATTTCCTCGATGCAGGTGGCGGGGCTCTGCACTCCTTGCCCTTAAAACACAACAAAAAAGCACCCGAAGGTGCTTTTTCTACTGTAAAATATTATTTACCTTTGCATAGCCTTTGTAAACCACAACATCGGTTGCAACGCCTTTGACATATTTAATGAGAACATAAGTATCTCTGTCTGTGTCAGAAATCATACCGTCAGCATCAACGTATGTAGCCTGAATGTCACCAAACGCAGCAATCTCAGGGGTGATATTTGTCTTTGTAAGGTCAATTATGTAAACATTGGCACTGTCAAGTGAATGTCTGTAAGCGGCAGAGTTTGTTCCATTTCGGATGTCAGCTACGAGAGTAGCTTCATCTTTAATCTGGATTCTTCTTGAAGCAACTTTAGCTGTCACGAAACCTTCTGCATAACCTGTTTCGTCAGTATAAGCAGATGGCTCTGCACCAAATTCTGCAACATAACCGGCTGTCGGAAGAGGATATGCCCCGTTTCCAAGATTTGCAAAATCAATTTTGTTAATTCTGCCATCTTCATCTAGTGAATATTCAAACAAAGAACCTTTTGTGATGCTTTTTGCACTTTCATACAGTTCAGGTGTTGTCCAGAGTGTGTTTTCTTCTCCCCCCTGAATGAATGTAATCTGAACAACATCGTAACTGTCTGCATCCTTTGCTGTCATAACCTTTGTTACAACTGCAAAACACTCATCCCAACTAACCTCAACATCAACGCCGGGTATTCTTTCTTTTGTTATAACTATAACCCCCGCAGAATAAGTTGCATCATCATGCTGAAGCACACAAATGTCGTAAGAATATCCGTCCTGAAGATCGGAGAGAGTAAGTATTTCAAAATCGGTTTCTTTTGAAGATGAAGTTATCGGCAAATTGAAGATAACAGTTCCTTCGTTTATCTCAGCATATCCTCCAAAGCATTTACTTGCTTCAATGTATTCCAGCTTTTCAAACACAGCGTCACAGAACAGTCCATTTTCAATATTACCTAACGACGTTAACTGAGAAAATACGATTTTCGTTATCTCGCCATTTTCATCTGTTTCATATGACACCATTCTGCCTGCGTAACGTTCCATAAGCGGAATTGTTACGTAATCACCATTTTCATATACAACAGATGTACAATCAGCATCAGAATAATAAGTTGCATCATTTTCAAAAATCCAGGTAAGTGTTCCATCCGCGGCATAAAGAGCATTTGGCACGATATATGTATTATAAACATCCTCACTTGAAGCTCTTCCCTGATATGTTTCACCAACGGTCACGTCGACATAATCTGCAAAATCGCAAACTGTAATGCTTCCGTCTGCATTTAAAAATTCAGCCTCGTAATGTGTACTGTTGGATGATGTATAAGGAGCCGCCCCCACAATAAAACTACATTCTTCAGGTTTAACTCTCGGTTCTTTTTCAAAGAGGGCAATTTTACCGAAAGTATCAAGATATGCAACGCCCTCGTCGCCTGCAATTATTTCGCTGACAGTAAAAGACAAACTGCCATCTCTGTCTGCAAAATTTGAAATCCTGTACTCGGTATCATTTATTGTCCAGATATATTCATCGACAGACAATCCGGAGGGTTTATATGCCGACACAACTACACCTTCAACCTTTGTATCTGAAACAAGAATCTTGTAATTCTTTTTATCAGGTGATACCGCAACAGAAAGAATGTCATTTTCTTTAAGCTCTGAAATTTCCATTTTCTGTCCATTTTTGGTCAACTCGTAGGAGTAACCTTCCTTTCCGTCAACCGCATTGGTTAAATCAATTGACGGGGTATACCATGTCGCAATTTTTTTATTCGCTCCGTAAACCTCCGTAACAACTGTTGTTTCATAAGCGGTTACTTCAATTACGTCATATTTTCCGTCGTCGTCTTTGTCAACAAGAACAACCTCACCCTGATTTGGTGCATAGATAAGACCAAGGTCTGTTGCATTTGTAAGACCGCCGTAATATGTGCTTTCATTTTCGGAAATAACACCTGCATTGTAGCCGTTTATAACAATTACCGTATCAGTTTCAAGAGGATATTCTGTATTTGTGTAATCGTTATCCTCATCATAAAGAGAAAGATAAGGATTATCGCCCGTAAATTCAGAATCAAATGATGTTCCAAGGTTCGCAGGCTGTATAAACTCTGCCGTTATCGGTGTGCGAACCTCTGTAACCTTCTGCCATACCGCGGTAAACACCATATCCTCAAGAATGGTTATTTCATCTTCAGGGAAGTAGATATAAATATCATTCATCCAGCCGATAAATCTGCAGCCCTCTCTTTCAAAAATGCCGTCACCAAGGCGCATTTTATGGCCTTCTTTGACTGTGATTACATAAGGCTCGGCATCCTTGTCCTTAAAGGTCAGTGTTACATCCTTTGGAATGTATTTCCACAAAGGAGTAAAGCTCATATTGCCCGTTACGGTTATTGAGCTTCCCGAAAGATATGTGTTTTCGCCGTCTGTCCAGCCGTCAAATTCATAACCCTCTTTTGCAAAGGTGTTTTCAGGCAGAACTACGCTTTCGCCCTCTTTGGTGCTGATTGTTATGCTTTCTTCAAGGTATGTAAATGTGAAGACAAAATCCTTCAGGATATATTCCCATACAGCGGTAAACTGCTTGTCACCGTTTACAAGAATGATTTTACCCGGCCGGAAAATTTCATTTCCGTCTGTCCAGCCGGCAAATCTGTAATTTTCCTTTTCAAATGTGTTTTCGGGGAGTGTATATTCTGTGTTCAGAACAACGCCTGTTATAATTTCATTTCCCGTTGCCCCTTCGCCCGGCATAAGATTTACAACAAATCTTGTGTCGGGTGTTTTCTTTTTGGCAAGAAACTTTCCGTCCGGTGTAAAGTCGTACCAGAATGAACCAAGCTTATAGTTTTTGGTTGTTATTCCTGCTCCGTCTTTGGTTTTAAAGTAGTATTTATAACCGTCAACCGTCTGCCAGCCAATCTGATATTCACCGTCTATGTAATATCTGTAACATCCGTCATCGTCAAGAAGCACACCGTTCTTTGCTCCCTGCTCAAAGGAAAGAATGTAATCACTCATTACGGCATTGCCGTTTTCATCTCTTGTTACGGTAATAAGTGTTCCGGTTGGTGAAAAGTCAAGATATTCGCTGCCTACTTTTACCCCGTAAACCGTCAGTGCACCGCCGTCTGACTTTGAGAAATAATACTTGTAATAACCGGTGTCGCCCTTAAGTACCTTCCAGCCTTTGTAAGCTTCGCCGTCAACATAGTATCTGTATTTTCCGTCTTCGTCTTTTGTAAGCAGGTCTGAATACAGACATTCTTCCTCTGTCTTTGGTGTCTGGAAATATCCGTTCCAGGTTCCGTCCTGATTGAAGCTATAATAAACGCTTCCTACTCTTGTGTAGCCGGTAAGCATATTACCCGTTGATTTTGAGAAATAGTATTTATAACCGTCAATATACTGCCAGTCAATTACAAATTTGTTGTCTTTGTAAAATTTTGTATTTCCCTGACTGTCTGAAACAAAGCCCTCAAGATGTTTGAAATAAACCGGGTTGCCGTCATTGTCATAGCTGTCAATCAATTTTCCGTCTTCGGCAAAATCGTAGTAGCTTCCGCCGACCTTCTGATTTTTGCCAACCATTGCCGCACCGTATTTTGATGAGCCTGAGGAGAAATAATACTTGTATCCGTCAGGGGTAATCTGCCAGCCTGTGCATGCAGTACCGTCTACATAATATCTGTAATAACCGTCTTCGCACATCACAACATAAACCTGTTCATAAATTGCATAAAGAGTCATATCGCCCGTCACAGTACAGCTTGTGATTGGCTCTGTTGCAAATTTTGTAAGTCCCCAGCCAAGGAATTTGCAGTTTTCTTTTTCTGCTGTCACAGAAAGGTCTGCATTTGCAGAAATTCTCCTTCTTTTGCCCGCAACAGAAGGAGTTCCGCCCTGCGCATCGTATATAACTGTGTAAATTGCACCTTCATCGGGGTTGCAGTAATGAACGGGATTTCCCTCTTCATCGTAGCTTTCAATCAACCTTCCGTCAGTGTCAAAATCGTAATAAACACCTGCGATTTTAATGCCTGTGCCAATTGTTGCCGCACCGTATTTTGCCACGCTTGTTGAAAAATAATACTTGTATCCGCTTGGTGTTACCTGCCATTTTGTCTGAATTTCACCGTCAATATAGTATCTGTTGAATCCGTCACTGCCTGTTACAATGTCGGGGTCTTTGAATCCGCCGCCTGAAACACCTGAATTACCATCGTCTGCCGGTTCGTCCTCTTCCGCAAAATGAATTGTTGCGTTTGTTAGAGATGTGTTGGAATCACCGATTGAAATTGTTTCCCACATTGAAGATGAACCTTTATAGTACACATCTGTTATGGCAGTTGCATAAAAAAAGGCATAATCTTCAATTTCAGTAACGGTTTTTGGAATTGTTACTGTTGTAAGCGCAGAACAGTTTGAAAATGCCATGCCTTTAATGGTTGTTACTCCGCTTCCGATTTCTATTTTTTCAAGAGTCTTGCAGTTGTCAAAGGTGTATTCATCAATAACCGTAACACCGTCGGGGATATTGATTTCAGTAAGACCTGAACAGAAAGAAAATGCGTGATTTCCGATCACCGTTACACTGTCTGCAATTGAAACAGACTCAATATTTGCGTGTAAATCAAAGCAATATTTACCGATTTTGGTTACACCCTCTGAAATTATTACTTTTTTAATTTCTGAAACTCTGCTGAACCAGGGAGAATCATAAGCATAAACATAATCGGGCATTTCTCCCGTTCCCGAAATTGTAAGAACTCCGTCTTCAGAGAGCTCCCAGGTGAGATTTTCGCCTAATGTGTAATCGGGCTCTTCCGCAAAATGAATTGTTGCACTCGTAAGAGGTTCATTTTCTTCTCCGATTACAATCTTATTCCACTGACTCTTTGCCCCGCTGTAATATACATCGGTCAAGCTTTCGCAATTATTAAATGCACTGTCATCTATATCTGTAACACTGCACGGAATTGATACAGCTGTTAATCCTGTACAATCTGAAAAAGCCGCACCACCTATGCTTGTTACGTTGCCGCCGATTGTTACATCCGTTAAAGCAACACACCAGCTGAAAGCTTCACTTTCTATAATTTTTACGCTGTCTGAAATTGTTAATTCCTTCAGGCTCGTACAAGCATTAAATGCAATACTTCCTATGGTTTCAACTCCGTATGGAATTGTAACACTTTGAAGAGCGGTACAATTAGTGAACGCACAGCTTCCGATTTCAGTTACTGTGCCGGGGATGGTTAAATCCACAAGATTACGGCAATCGCTGAAAGCCCATTCGCCAATATATGTAACTCCTTCTGCAATATTAACACTTTTTATTGACTCTTCCCACATCGCCCACGGAGTACCATCTGAAAAATCATACATATCCCCGCTGCCGTTTATATTAAGCACACCTTCATCATCAAGTGTCCACGTAAGATTGTCACCGCAGGCGCCTGATGCAACAAATTCAGGTTCAACTTCCGCAAAATGAATTGTTGCGTTTGTGAGGGATTGATTATCTAAGCCGATAGACAGTGAATTCCATTGTTCCTGTGTTCCTTCATAATATACATCTGTGAGGTATGAACAATCGCAAAATGCATAAGCACCAATACTTGTTACACTAACCGGAATTGTAATTTGGGTTACGCTGTCACAATTGTAGAAAGCTTCATAACCGATAGTTGTAACACTGTCCGGGAAAGTTATACTTGTGAAATTCTGCTCGTTTAAGAAAGTGTCCTTCTTTATTTCTGTTACACCATCGGGAATTTTCAATTCAAAAACCGCTGTGTCATTTACATAAAGATTATTTGCATAATACAAAGGATTTGCCAAAGCTGTTTCAAAATCTATATTACACCAAGCCGCAAGGTCGGTTATGTAAACGGCAGTTAAACCATCACAGGAATAAAACGCTTCTTTTCCAATATAATTAACGCTGTCCGGAATTGACACGGTTGTTAGCCCCGAACAATTATAAAATGCTTTTTCGCTTATTTTTAATACTCCGTCAGGGATTGTTACACTCCTTAAAGCAACGCAATCATAAAATGCCCATATTCCTATGCTTGTCACACTGTCAGGAATTGCTACACTTGTCAAATTTTCACAGGGATAAAACGCCTTATCACCTATGCTTGTTACTCCATAATCAATTACAACATTTGTTATTAATTCTCTGTTTGAATGCCAGGAAACATCTGAAGAATATGCCCAGTTTGTCATTTCCCCCGTTCCGCTGATGGTAAGGGTTCCCTCTGAATCAAGTGTCCAGGTTAAGTTTTCGCCGCAAGTACCTGAGGCAACATATTCAGGTTCTTCGGGTATCTCTTCCGCAAAATGGATTGTTGCACCTGTCAGATATTCATTACCTGAACCAATTGAAACTGCATTCCACTGCTCCTCTGTACCGCCATAATACACATCGGTCAAGCTTTCGCAATAAAAAAACGCAGAACTACCTATGCTTGTTACACTGTCAGGTATTGTTACGCTTGTTAAGCCGGTGCAAAGTTCAAATGTATAACCGCCTATGCTTGTTACACTGTCAGGTATTGTTACGCTTGTTAAGCCGGTGCAATATTTAAATGCATTACCGCCTATGCTTGTTACGCTATCCGGGATTACTATACTTGTTAATAAATAGCAATAAGCAAATGCAGAAACACCTATGTTTGTTACACTGTTTGGAATTTCACAACTTCCGCTTTTACCTGTCGGGCAAAAGATTAAGGTTGTTTTATCTTTGTTAAACAACATACCATCCTGCGATGAATAATTCTCATTATTTTCAGTTACAGTTACACTTGTCAGACTATGGCAACCCCAAAATGCAGAATCACCTATGCTTGTTACACTGTCAGGAATAATTACGCTCGTTAAGCCGGTGCAATAT
>CAZMHL010000026.1:0-5438 GCA_964566065.1 uncultured Eubacteriales bacterium | reverse complement strand
TTACGCTTGTTAAGCCGGTGCAATATTTAAATGCATTACCGCCTATGCTTGTTACACCGTTGCCTATGGTTACGCTTGTTAAGCTGTCGCAATTATAAAATGCGCAATGATTAATCTTTGTTACTGATTCAGGGATTACTAATTCCGTTACAAGCTCACCGTTAAGATAAAGTTTTTTTGCATAATACAGTGGGTTTGCATAACAACCTACAAATGAAATTCCAAGCCAGGATTCCATACTGCTTATATGCACGACATCCAGCCTGATGCAATATCCAAATGCACTATAACCTATGCTTGTTACACCGTTGCCTATGGTTACGCTTGTTAAGCTGTCGTAATTATGAAATGCATAATCGCTTATGCTTGTGACTCCATTTTCAATTACAACAGATTTTATTGATGAACGGTTTGAATACCAGGGGAAACTGCTTGAAGAATACAAATGCGTCATTTCACCGCTGCCACTGATGGTGAGTGTACCGCCGTTATCAAGCGACCAGGTGAGATTGTCGCCACAGGTGCCTGAGGCAACATAATTCCATTCATACTGTGCGGTTACGGTTAAATCAGAAGTTACATTTGAAAAATCCACATCCCAGCCTGTAAAGGTGTAGCCTTCTCTTGAGGGATTTTCAGGTGCTGTCACACTTGTGCCTTCTTTAACCGTCTGTGTGTCAATAACAGTTCCGTCGTAGTCAACAAAGGTTACAGTGTGATAAATTAATTCTTTCACAACTTCAAGTGTTGCGCCGTTGAACTGAATGCCGTTATTTGCACCTGTTCCGCCGTCATTATATGATATTCTAAGGTAAATTGCAGATTTTCCTTCAGCAAGTTTAGTTGTGATGTATTCATATATGTCGGTTGTTATTGTTCCCGCTGTTGTTGTGGTTGAAAGTGTTTCCGATGTGTAAACCGCATTTGTTTCTACTTCAGGAAGTGTTTTTGTTCCTGTCAGCGGAAATGCAGTATTGTACGCCGCCTCTGCTATGCTTTCAATCTTAAGTGTCGATTTAAGCTTAATTGCATTATAATTCACATTAAGAACTGCACTTTGAAGATTGTTCTCTGTTATTCCTGTAAGGTCGAATTTTACATACGCATAAGACACTCTGTTCTTCAAAAGTGTAAGGTAATTACCGCTTGTATAAGAAATTATATCTCCTGCTGTTGCACTCTGGTAATTTGGATTTACTGCTGCTGAACCTTTGGCTTCTGATGAATACCAGGTTTCTCCGGGCGTCAGTGTCATTTCAGTGCTTTCTGCCAAAACACTCACTGCTGAAAACAACAAAACCGCCATTACGAGCATTGTTGAAAATAAGGTTTTCCTTTTCATCTTTGTCCTCCTTAATTTTGTCATTTGATTTATCAATAAACTGATTTACAGACTGCAAAGATATATACTGTATTATAACATACGAAACAATATATGTAAGTTATTTCCCGAAAATCAAAAAAAGTGCGCGGGAATGCGCACCGAAAAATGCACATCTCTTTTGCTGCGACACAAATTTTATCACTTATTAAAAGCATGTGAAAACAGAGCATGCATTTTTACCAAAGGGTATAAAAATACACGCTTATAATAAGTGAAACATACTATTTATTTGTGTCGCAATTTGATTGTAGCACAATTTTTTCTGTTTGTAAACAAAAAGTCGTCTTTCAAAGACGACTTTTATCATTATTTATTATTTATTATTTATTCTTTATTATTTACCCAAGATACGCCTTTTCGCCGTCGAATTTAAGGGTATAGCTTACGTCGGTATAATCTTTCATTGAAGTGAACGGACTGCCGCTTGAGTTTATTTTTCCTGTTATGGTAATCTTACCGTCGGTTATTGTAATATTGCCGTCGTAGATATTGTAAACCGCATCCTTGTAGCTGTAAATTTCCTCAATTCCGTTGCCAAGGTCGGCGAAAACTGCAAAAGCAAGCTGTGATTTTGAGCCGACGGTGCCATATTCAATAACCGCTTTACAGCCGGTTTCTTCCCAGGTGAGAATTTTTTTGGAGGGGTAGGTCAGACCTGATGCATCTCTGAATGCGCTGTCAGCCGCTCCGCCCTTGTTGTAAAATTCCTCTGCGGATTTGTTTCTTGCCTCCTGTGCTTCAACCTGCTCTGCAATTGCATCCTCGTAGCCGGAAATTTCAGGATCGTTTTCAAAAGCATCCTTAATCAGTTCAATATACTCAAGAGCGCCTTTGAAATCGTGGTTTTCAAGCCATTCCTGCATTTTAAGGTCAAGCTCGCCCTTTAAGAGCTGACGGCAGTTTTCAAGCTGTGACTGAACAAGGTCATATTTTTTGTACCCTTCGTAAATGCCAAGGAAAGACTGAATTGCATCGTAATACTGTTCGCTTTCCATAAGGGATACGCCCTCGCCATAAAGCCTTTCGGCATCATCGGCATTGTTTAATTCCTCAAGGAGCTTTTCTCCCAGCTCAGGGTCAAAATACTTGATTGCGGAAATTTTTTCTTCCGCCTCTTCAAATTCAATTTTGCCGTCTAAATACTCATCCGTAAGTGTAACTGCTTTTTCCTTAAAGTATTCGTTGATTTTGTTAAGAGATATGGAGTTTCCGCTGCACCATTTGTAGAAAAACTGTGCATTCTGATAATTCCCTTTTTCAAAGCTCGATGTGAAAATTCCCACACCGGGACGGAAAATAAGAATTAAAATTATTGCAATAATCACAATTCCCGAAATTACCGATGCAACAATCACGCCGGTGTTTTTCTTCTTTTTCGGTTCTTCGGCTTTTGAGGATTTCTGATGATTTATGTAATCCTCCGAAACTTTCGGGAGCTCTGCGGTCTGCTCTTTCTTTTCTTCGTTTATTTCTTCGCTTTTTTCGACTATTTCCTTAACCTCTTCCGGCTTGAAAAGTGCGGTAGGATCGTCTGCCGCCGTTTCTGGAGCAGGCTCCGGAGCAGGGGTGCTTCCAAGGGGTCTTCCGCCCTCTCTTCTTCCCTTTAAGATTTCAATAACCATATCTATCTGAACAGGAGAATAAAGTTCGCGTCTTGTAAGAATTCCAAGAAGCTCGTCGTCACTTTTGCTGTTCATACTTTCACGAAGTTCGTTAATATCCAAAAATATCACCTCTTATGCCTTATAAATATAAGTATAGCATATTTTGTCGCATTTGCAAAGAGAATTTTAAAATGACTCTTTTTTTGTAAAATCCGACCAAAAATTTCTATAATTTTATCAAAAGGGTTGACTTTAAATTTTAGTGTGTTACAATGACACAAACAACGGAAAAAAGTCGTCCGGCAGGACAACTTTTATCATAAACATCTGCTTTGCGGATATATCATTTTACTTTAGCAAAACATCACTGCGGTTATACTTAACCGCCGAAAGAGGGGTTTGTATGTTAAAAAAAGAAAGACGTGAAGACACCGCTCCTTTGCCCGATTACGAGGTCTTGTTCCGTGAAGAGGCAGACAGCGGAGAAAGAATTTCTTTCAGATTTTTCGTTAATCTGTGGAAAAAGCATATCGGTATGCTTATCAGGTCTACGTTGCTTTTTATCGCAAAGCACAGTGCTTTCTGGCTTGTGCCCATTATTACAGCCAATATTATCAATCTTGCAACAGAGGGCGGAGAGAACGCATTAAAAGGAATGCTTATAAACTTCGGGGTTTTATGTGTTTTTCTTCTGGCGAATATTCCTCTTAACTATCTTTATGCAAATTATGTAAGCAAAACCTTAAGAACAATCAGTGCGGGAATGAGAAGCACTCTTATAAGAAAGCTTCAGCATCTTTCCATTACTTATTATAAAGATATTGAAACAGGAAGAGTTCAGTCAAAATTCATCCGTGACATTGAAATGATTGAAACTCTTAACAGACAGTTTATTTCTGTCGTAATTCACGCATTGATTTCGGTAGTTTTCGGTGTGATTGTAGCTCTTTGCAAAAGCCCGATGATAGCACCGTTCTTCCTTTTTGTTATTCCTGTCAACGTAACTGTTGCGAGAATTTTCAGAAAGAAAATGAAGCTTAACAACTCGGAGCTTCGCAGACAGAGTGAGCAGGTTTCCACATCAATGACCAATATGATGGAGCTTATTCCCGTAACGAAGGCGCACGGTCTTGAAAATCAGGAAATTGAAAACATTACGGGTAAAATTGCCGTACTTAAAGATAAAGGCGTTGCTCTTGACGTAACAAACGAGTTTTTTGCATCAATTATTTTTGTTTTAACACAGCTTATGTCCTGCCTCTGCCTTATTTATTCGGGCTGGCTGGCATACACCGGTAAAATCCATGTGGGTGACATTGTTGTTTTCCAGTCTTATTTTTCAATGGTAACAAACAATGTAAATTCACTTGTAAACATTCTCCCTGAAATGAGTAAGGGTTTTGAATCGATCCGTTCAATCTCCGAAATTGTTCTTTCGGACGATATTGAGGACAACAGAAACAAAATCAAATTGAGATACGTTCACGGAACCGTTTATTTTGATAATGTTTCCTATAAATATCCCGGTGCTGAAGAAGATGTTATCAAAGACGTTACCCTTCACGTTGAGCCGGGCGAGTGTATTGCCTTTGTAGGAGCTTCGGGCTCGGGTAAAAGTACGGTTATGAATATGATAATCGGCTTTTTAAAGGCGACAGGCGGATGCGTAAGCATTGACGGAAAGCCAATTCAGACATTGAATTTAAGCGACTACAGAAAGCACATTTCCGTTGTTCCCCAGACAAGTATTCTCTTCCCGGGAAGCATAAAAGACAACATTGTTTACGGTCTTAAAAGCTACACCAAGGAAGAGCTTGACAGAGCACTTGAAATGGCAAACATAAATGAATTTGCAAAAGACCTGCCCAACGGCATTGACACAATTATCGGTGAACACGGCGACAAGCTTTCGGGCGGTCAGAAACAGAGAATTTCCATTGCAAGAGCAATCATAAGAAACCCGAAAATAATTATTCTTGACGAAGCCACGAGCGCTCTTGACAACATTTCCGAATATCAGGTGCAGAAAGCTATTTCGTCACTCATCAAAGACAGAACAACTTTCATTGTTGCTCACAGACTTTCAACAATTCGTGATGCAGACAGAATTGTTGTTATGGAAAAAGGTAAAATTGCGGAAATGGGTACATATTACGAGCTTATGGAGAAAAAAGGCAGATTTTACGAGCTTAAATCTTTAAGCGACCTTAACGAAACTGCAACACTTGGTGTTCATAACGATTAAAATGTATACAAATTTTTGATTTATGTTGCAAAATTTTCATTTTTTTGAAAATTTTCTGAAATTCCTTGTAATTTACGGAATTTTGTAGTATACTATCTAAGATGTAGTAAAAAAATTTTTTTATATATTAAGGAGGCAAATTTTTATGTCAGTAAAAGTTGCAATCAATGGTTTCGGCCGTATCGGTCGTCTTGCATTCAGACAG
>CAZMHL010000025.1:0-16530 GCA_964566065.1 uncultured Eubacteriales bacterium | reverse complement strand
ATCCCCGCTCGAATTTTTGTCTAAAAAGTGTTGCACTTGACTTGACAATCTGCCCTCCCCTTACACAGGGGAGCCTGCCGCTGCAGCGGAATTTCTCAACGGCAAAAGCTTTTTTTGAACCACCGGCTTAGCCGGTGGTTTTCGTTATACAAAAAAAGAAAAACCTCAAAAATTGAGGTTTTTCACTAATCTTGTTATGAACCGGTAAATCGTATGCAGAATGTGCGAACTGAACCCGAAATCGTACAAAGGTACGATGAGTTAGGTGAAGTTCGTGCATTATGCGCCGACTTTAGCGGTCATAATTACATTTCTACAAATACATACTGGTTATCATTATCCCAGTCAACCTTTGCATCAAAGGACTCTGAAATAAATCTTACAGGAATTAACGTTCTGTCACCGTCAAGAATCGGAGCTACGTCCATCTCTTTTGCTTCACCGTTAACATACATTGTTTTGCTTCCTATCTGCATTTCAATAACGGTTGTTTCGTCTCTCCAGTGATCCCACACTCTTCTTGTTGCGGTAATCTTCTGTGTTGCTTCGTCCCATTCAACTTTTGCGCCCATACATTCAAAAATTCTTCTCATAGGAACCATTGTTCGATCGTTAATGAGCTTTGGCTCTGTGTCATCAAAGATAATCGGCTGTTTATTTACTATTACCTGAATTTCGTGTTCTCTGTTTGCATAGAAGGGGTCAGTTTTGTCTGAAGGATAACCGTAGTGAATACCGCGTCCGTTTGATGCGATGTAAACCAGACCGAAGTACTGTCTGTCTGCACCGATGTTAATCATAGAAACAAGCTTTGTAGGTTCTTTGTCATCATCATAATAGCAAACCCACGATTTACCGTTATCTGTTGAACGGAATACACCGACTGTTCCATCAACCTTACCCATTATATAAATTGCAGGATCGTCGCCTTCTTTTTCTTCCTTACCGAGAGCAAAGTTGTCAACTCTTTCAGCAGCGGTTGTTACTGTAAATGTTTTTCCGCCGTCATCTGAATAAACGAGTTTTCCATCTGCATCTATTGCCCATAAAGTTCCCTTTTCATTCCACGAGGTTTCGAGGTCTGCACCGAGATTTTCTTTTATCGCAGTAAAGTTTCTGCCGTAATCTTCACTCTTGTAAAGAACCTTATCAATCAAGCCGTAAACAACCGCAGGGTCGTTTTTATCTGTCTGAATAACAGAGCTTCCAACCGGTATTCCCTGAGCTTCTTCCCAGGTTGTTCCGTAGTCAAATGAGATTGCAAGAGGATTCTTTGCAGAGCTCATATAGATCACAGGCTCGCCTGTTTCGTGATGAGGCTTACAGGAAACGGCCACACTTCCGATGTCTTTATTGTCATTCGGCATAGAGTCAAAATATTTCCAGTCAATACCGTTATTTGTTGAGAAGCCGCCGCCTTTTCTTGCCGCACGAACTATGAAATTGGGATTTGATTCCATAAATGCTGTCGGCTTTGGAGCACCCTTCGGGAAGAGCTGTTCTTCCATATACTGTGTTATATCGGTAAATCTTCCTCCGCCGTAATCAAGTGCAACAACAAAAAGATTTGCACCGGTCGGCGGTGTTACAACTGCCTGAGGAACGCCGTGTTCAATGCCTCTTGAATAGTTAATGAACTTTGTGTTTTCGGCAAAGATATCTTCTGTCATATAAAGCTGATTCCAGCCCGCCATAAATACTCTTGAAGGATTATATGGATCCATTGCAATATCTGAAACGTTACAGAACATTGCTGATGCTTCAGGTCTATGAGAGAAGAAACTCTTTTCAACTCTGTCATTGATAAGTTCCCAGTTTTTACCGCCGTCTGTAGTTACATAAACCCATTCGTTGTATGAGCCTGTAGGGCCGTGATACCATACGGTAATCATATAATCAGGATTTTTGGAATCAATTGCTGCTGTATGCCATGTTCCGCTGTTATCGGGAGCAATATTTTCCCATTTTCCTTCTTTGTATTTCCAGAGTCCTTCCCCGACATTTTCTGTTGTTACAAGAAGAGTTCCGTCGTCTGCAATTTCCATATTGTACGGATGCTCGGGTGAACCTTCAAGTCTGTTCCAGGTTTTACCTGCATCTTCGGTAACGATGATACCATAGTTTCTTACAACTACATAAATTCTTTTTGTACCATTTTCATCATAAGAATTTGTATCAAAGATAATACCTCTCGGGAAAGTTACGTTTCTTTCGCCTGTATATGGTACATTTGTAATTTTTTCCCATGTTGTGATACCGTCATTACTTTTGTAAAGGTCACCTCTCTGGGTTGCAAAATATACAATATTTGAATTTTGGGGGTCAACCTGAATTGCTTCGCGCATATGTCTGAAAGTATCGTTTGCTCCGAAAAATTCATAGAAGCCTGTATGAACCCAGGTGTTACCTCTGTCATAAGACTTAACAATTCCGCCCGGGCGGTCATCTCTTGATTTGAGTCCGTAAGCAACATAAATTATATCAGGATTATTGGGGTCAAGCGCAAGGGCATCACAGCTTGAAAAGTCATTGTTTCCGTAACCGCTTCCATAGGTTGAACCGATGTTATCGGAAATAGGATACCATCTGTATTTATCGTTATCCCATCTGTAGCATCCGCCCATATCGGTACCGATATAAAGGAGATTTTTCTCTGTAGGATGGAAAACAACGTGAGTTGTACAGCCTGTACCTGATTCGTAAACCTGTCCCCATTTAAAGTCGGGAGTTACCGTCTGAACAACGGGTGCTTCAACATCATCAAAATAAGGTGTCACTGCACTTGTTGCAACAAATTTTTCTATGTATTTTATTGAAATCCAGTCAATTGCCATATTATAGCCTGAGCTTTTTTCATTCTTGCCTTTAATCTGAAAATCAAACTGTCTTGTTTTATTTGCTGTATCAAGATACCAGTCTGCGATTTTAATTTCTTCAACTGCTTCCTTTTCAGCATAAAGGTCGATTTCATCGCCTACATACTGGTTGATGTCAGGGAAATAAAGTCTGATTTTAGGTGCATCAGGACCTTTTCTCACCCCGATTACTATTTCATACTTACCTTTCTGCAAAACGGGAACTGCAAGTTCGTAATAATCACCTGCGCCATTTCCTTTAAGCATCATTGCGGCATTATTTTCATAAATATTTCCGCTTACTTTTTCCGCTATATCTTCCGCACTTGCCAATGCATAAATATCTTCTGCCTGATACTTATCGTATGCATCCCAATAGATTGCATAAGAAGCTGATGCAAAAGACAAAACCATTGCAAAGGTCAGAAACAATGCTGTAATCTTTTTCATATATTATTCCTCCTATAAAAATATTACAATTACATTATACAACACAAAAAAGCAACTTGTACATTGCAAATGTGCGCAGAATTTATAAAAAATCATTGCAAATCAAATCATTTACACACCCTCGCAGTCAAAATTTGGAATAAAACTCTCTTTTTGTGTTCCGCCCTCCTGAATATATGCATTTTCAACACCGAGAGAAATAGCATAATCAATTACACTTTCATACTCCTCATCTGTAACTTTTCTTTTGATTTCAGGGAAAAGTTTCAGTGACTCAATCGGCGTATACTGATTCATTATGCTCATAAAAATTGAATTACCGTAGCTTTCAAAAAGATATTTTATTATTTCTTTTGACTCATTTGAGCGATTTGGCAGAATCATATGACGGACTATAACTCCGCTTTTTGCCATACCATTTTTATCAAACACAACGGCGGGCTTCTGCCTTACCATTTCTTTAATTGCTTTTTTGACAACTTCAGGATAATCCCCTGCTTTTGAATATTTAAATGCGCTTTCCTTTTCTATGTACTTAAAATCGGGAAGATAAATATCAACATAATCTTCAAGCATTTTAACGGTTTCAATATTTTCATAGCCCGAGCTGTTATAAACAACAGGTATTGAAAGACCTTTGTTTCCGGCAACATCAAGAGCTTTTATGATTTTATCAACATAGTGAACTCCTGTAACGAGATTTATATTGTTTGCTTTCTTTTCCTGAAGCTCAAGAAAAATTTCTGAAAGCCTTTCAACGGAAATTTTTTTACCGGCTTGTCCGCCCGAAATTGCATAGTTCTGACAGAAGACACACTTCAGATTACAACCGCCGAAGAACACTGTTCCGCTTCCCTCGTCACCTGAAATGCAGGGTTCTTCCCACATATGAAGAGAAGCTCTTGCAACATAAATATCATCAGGCATACCGCAATAGCCGATTTCCGCTTTTTTTCTGTCGGCTCCGCACATCCGCGGACACAAAAAACATTTCATAATATCTCCTTAAAGTAATGTCTCAACACAAAATTGCAGGGGCGGATGCACACATCCGCCCGTTCTTTAGGGTCGATGCAGGCATCGACCCCTACAACAACAATTTGATTATTGAGATGTATCCTTCACATCATTTCTTTATTTTCTTAACAGTCTTTTTTACAACCTCTTTCACTTTCGGTTCCGCTTTTTTCACAGCATCTTCCGTTTTCATTTTTACCTTTTTTACTGCTTCTTTTACTTTGGGCTCTGCAGCCTTTATTGCTTTTTCAACTTTAGGTTTTGCATTCTTTATGGTTTTTTCAACAACAGGCTTTGCTTTTTTCACTGCCTGCTTAAGCTTGTTTTCCGCAAAAGCTTCCATTACTTTTTTAACGTGTTCCCAGCTACCATCCATAGATGCACCGGAAGAACCTATTGCCTTTTCAAGCTCCATTTTTCCGTCAATCAGTTTTATAAGAGTTTTGTAGTCACAGGTTATTTCCGCAGTTTTATCCTTGTAATCATAAGGCTCAACGGAAAATCTGCCGTCTTTATGTTCAACGTAAAATGCTCCGCCGCAGTCAAGGTCTGTAACATTTATCTGTATTGCAAGGAAACCGTCAAAGCCGTTAAGTTCTGCCTTGTCGGTCTTCTTTTTGATTTTTAAAAACATTTGCTGAAAATTCATAATTACCTCCCGTTACATTTGTTTTTTTACGATTTTATACTCATCATTAAGGTGAAAATAGGGACAGTTTTCCTTATGAGTTGAGTAAAGTCTCCCCATATCATCTTCGTCAAGGTTCATATCACATACATACATATCCGTTTCATCATCATATACATAATATGAACACAAATCGCACTGATTATCCTTGTTCATTGTTATCACCTACTATAATATTACCTTTATTTTCATATTATGTCAAGATGTTGCAGTTTGACTTTTACTGCCGTTTATGGTACCATTTTCTTGAGGTGATAACATTGAAGACAAAGCTTTTTTCTGCACTTCTCATCACATGTATTCTCCTTTCATCATGTGGGCAGAAAAGTGACGACAACCGAACTGTAACCGAAAAACCACAGACTGAAACACCCGTTTCCGAGTTTTATAAAAACGTTGTAAATGAAGTACGTCCCATTGCCGTTATGATTGACAATGACGACAAAAACGCAAGACCGCAGGCAGGACTTGAAAACGCTTACCTGATTTACGAAATAATCGTTGAGGGCGGTTCCACAAGATTTATGGCACTTTTCAAAGAGTTTTCCGAAGACAAAATCGGTCCTATCCGTTCATCAAGGCATTATTTTCTTGACTATGTTCTTGAAAGCGATGCAATTTATGCTCACTGTGGCTGGAGTCCTAAAGCGCAAAGAGACATTTCATCACTTAAAGTCAAAAATATAAACGGAGTTATCGGATCAGATGCAAAAGCCTTCTGGCGTGACAATACATATAACAAAACCTGGCACAATCTTTACACTTCGGGAGAAGTTTTAAAAAGCTTTGCAGATAACAAAAAATATTCATCAACCACCGAAAGACAACTTCTTTCTTTTAACAAAGAGGAAACTGAAATCGCAGGCGAAGATGCAAGCAAAATAAGCCTTAAATATTCTTACCATTACAACACATCTTATGAATATGATGAAGAAAAAGGTGTATATCTCAAATATATTAACGGTGCACCTCACAGTATGCAAAATGG
This sequence comes from uncultured Eubacteriales bacterium, assembly GCA_964566065.1. GTDB lineage: Bacteria > Bacillota > Clostridia > RGIG6154 > RGIG6154 > CAZMHL01. The sequence goes on along the minus strand of CAZMHL010000025.1, from coordinate 10,532 downwards.
CGAAACCCTTGACTGTGAAAACATTATTGTATACAAGGTTAAGAATTTCAATTTAAATGACGGAGAAAATAAAGGCAGACAGGATATTTCAAACATTGGTTCGGGCGACGGATATCTCTTTTCCGGCGGTAAATGTATAAAAATCAACTGGTCAAAAGCATCAAGAGAAGCAAAAACCGTTTATACTTATGAAAGCGGTGAAGAAGTTGTTTTAAATCCGGGAAGAACATTTGTTAACATTGTTCCTCAAAACGGAAATATTGCTTATTAAACTTAAAAGAAGCCAACTTTCGTTAGCTTCGACATTTATCGCATCTCCTTTTTAAGTCTTTTGAAATCTATTTCCGTAACCGCAAGTCCGAAAAGAATTAAAAGCATTCCCAGAACCGCAAGACCTGCAAGCTGATCTTTATTATAAATAATCTGCCCCAGAAGGGTTACTATCGGCATAACAAACATATATTTATTTGCCGCAGCAGGACCTATTGAAATTACCCCTTTATTCCAGGTACAGAAGCATATTGCCGATGCTATAACCGAAAGAAAAGCAAGGTTTATTATGCTTGACGGCATCATAAGGTATTCAACACTTATCTTACCGGGTGTAAATGATGCATAAGGAATTATAAAAATAAGAGAATACATAAATATTCTTCTGCTTATCTGTATCTGTGTAAGTCCGAAATCCGCAATCTTTTTTATTATAATTGAATAAATTGTCCACAGCCACACTCCGGCAAGAATTATAAGGTCGCCCTTAAGTCCCGTGTCACTTATTTTTGAGTCGCCAAAGGTCACAAAGAAAACGCCAAACAAAGATATAAGCATTCCCGTCATTATCTGAAAGTTAAGCTTTTCGGAATAAATAATATGTGCAACTATCACGGTGAAAACCGGTGACAGTGCTGAAATAAAGGAAACACTTGCGGGACTTGTATAGTAAACCGCAAGGTTTTCAAGATACTGATACACCGCTCCGCCCGACATTGCCGCAAGAAAAAGATAAAACTCTTTTTTCAATCCCTGAAATTTAAGTATTTTCGGTGAGAGTAAAAACAGCGTGATATAGGCAACCGAATACCTTATTGCCATTATATCAATAGGTGTGAAATAATCCACAAGATATTTGGTATTTATAAATGTAATTCCCCACACAAAGATGGTGAAGGCGGCGGCAAGATGCCCCACTATTCTTTCTTTTGTCATAACTTACAGCTTTCTTTTATGTATTTTTTTATTTTCTTATCACCAAGTCTTCAGAGATTAGGACAATACATTATATTGCCGCTTATTATTCCCTGATGGCGCGGAGAAATTTTAATTCTTTTAAATAAGTGCGCAGAATTCAGATCCCGAATGAACCACAACAATGCAAAAACGGCATTTTTTCTTAACCTTTGATATCATTTCTTTTATTTTTTCGTTGTTGCAGCTTCCTCTGAAATATTTAGAGGAAAATCCCGGATCACCCGTAAATGCAATTCTTTTCATTGTTTACTCCTATGTAGAATTTATTTTAATGCAAGTCCTGTTTTAATTGCAACTTCAAGACCGGGAATTATTGATTTCTTATCAAGCCACTCTTCCCTTGTATGCACCTTGCCGTGTATATTAACGCCTATGCAGAGAGCAGGTATACCAAGAGAAAGCGGGATATTACAGTCGGTCGAAGAGCTTGTGAAAACAGGTGTTTTGTTTATTACACTTTCAACTACGGGAACAACAAGCTTTTTAAGCTCCTCTATTTTTTCAGGTTCAATGTTTCCGCAGGGGCGGTCTCCCACCTTTGCAACATTTACCTTTACCTTTTCGGTTGAAGCATTTTTGAATATCTCTTCAAATTTTTCCTGCATAAAAGAAAGACAATCCTTGTCGTCTGAGCGGTATTCACAGAGCATTTCCGCATTCTGGGCAATTGTGTTTACCGATGTTCCTCCCGAAATTGTTCCAACATTACAGGTTGTTTTTGTACCTTCTTTCTCCGGTACTTCTATTTTATATATTTCCTTTATTATTTCAGCAAGTTTTGCAATTGCATTATTGTTGCCGAAGTTGCCGAAAGAATGACCTCCCTCGGTTAAAACCTCAACTCTGTAACGATGAGAGCCCACACAACGGGTTGCAACTCTGTCAAGAATGCTGTCAAAGGAAATAAATCTTTTGATTCTGCCCTCAAAATCAGAGAACAGCTGTTTTGTTCCCTTTAAGTCGCCAAGTCCCTCTTCGCAGGAGTTGCAAACGAACATAATCCCCTTTTCGGGATGAATTTTCTTTTCAATAAAAAATTTTGCCATCGTCATAAGGACAACAACACTTGCCGTATCGTCGGAAACTCCGGGACTGTAAATTTTTTCACCGTCGTCAAAATAAGGCATTGGCTCAAGATCAGGGAAAACTGTATCCGTATGCGCACAAAAAACAGTAATTTCGTCGCTTTCTTTACAGTTAAGAGGGAAAATCACGTTCTGCGCATCGTCAATATAAACGCCCTCTGCGCCAATATTTTCAAGCCATTCTTTACAGTATTCCGCTCTTTGACGCTCGCAATGAGACGGAGCAGGAATGTTGCAGAGCTCCTTCAAAGTTTTATACATAAGGTCTTCATTTTCAGCAACATAATTTTTAATTTCTGTGTTCATAACAATCCCTTTCCGTATTTCATTTGGTTTCTTCTAAAAATTCTCTTAAAACTTCATCCTGAATTGATTTTAATATTTCAGGTGCTTTTCCGCCCACCTTTTTGCCGTCAACCTCATCTGCCGCAAGACAGAGGGAGCCTGCTGAGGAAATCATTACTTCGTCGGCGTTCATAAGTGTTTCAACTGTATAGGGCTCTTCCTTTACGGGTATGCCAAGTTTGTTACAAGCCTTTATAATATGCATTCTTGCAATTCCCGGAAGAATAAGATTATCTGTCGGCGCAGTCACAAAGCAACCGTCCCTGATTATGTGCACATTACTGTGAGCGCACTCGGTAACTCTGCCGTTTCTGTGAAAAACAGTTTCATTGCATCCCGCTTCCTTTGCTCTTTGTGAGGCAATTACCGCAGGAATTAAATTAACAGTTTTTATGTTACAATGAAGAAATCTTGTGTCCTCCATTGTTATGAGCTTAACTTTTTTATACACATCAACAATCTCTCTGTGGTAGATGTTAATCCACATATTCGCCTTGCTTCCGTCTTCGGGGAAAATGTGATTTCTGACCGCATCAGAGCCTCTGGTTGCCTGAAAATATACGAAATTTTCGCCCGTATCCATTTTATTTACCATTTCATAAAGCAAATCTTTCAATTCCTCTTTTGTGTAAGGAAGCTCCATCTCAAGAAGCTTTGCGCTGTTGAAAAAGCGGTTTACATGGTCATCAACAGAGAAAATTTTATAGTTTCTGCTGTATGTTGCATCGTAAATTCCGTCTCCGAAAAAGCATATTCTGTCATTCATCGGAATTGACATATTTTCAAGCTCATCATACTTTCCGTTATAAAATCCAAGATTCTTCATTTTGCTATTTTCCTTTTTTTATCACTTTTCCCGACATTGCACCGTTATATACCGCATTTTCTGCGGCAATTTTCCCGTTAACAATTACAAACTCCAGTCCTTCGGCTCCTTTGGTGCAATCAGTATATTCCGAGCGGTCAATTATTTTATCGGGGTCGAAAATACAGATATCCCCATCAAACCCCTCGCAAATTTTTCCTTTATTTTCAAGTCCGTAAACAAATGCAGGAAGTGAAGTCATTTTTCTTATCATTTCTTCAAGGCTTGTAACATTTCTTTCTCGTACATATCTGCCAAGAACTCTCGGGAAGCTTCCGCGAAGTCTCGGATGATACAACTTATTTCCTGCGGCAGCTTCCGAATCTGTGCAAATCATTGAACCGGGATATGAAAGAACTCTTTCAACATCCTCTTCGCTCATTGAAAAATAAATTCCTTTCGAGGTTCCGCCGCTGTTTCTTAATATATCAAAAACGGTTTCATATTCGTCCTTGCCGTGGATTTTTGCAATTTCATCCATAGTCTTGCCTTCGTATTCAGGGTAAGCCTTACAGTTTTTCACCATAACCCAGGAAAGGTCAGAACCCCACTTTTTCAGGTTAAGCTCTTTGATTTCTCTGCATTTTTCAGGGTCATTTAAAACCTCAACAACCTTGCTTCCGCCTTTTCTGTATTCGCTTGGAATAAACCTTGCTTCAATTGTTGTTGAAGAGGCGATATACGGATAAACATCGCAGTAAATTTCAAAGCCATCTTCGTTTGCTTTTTTAATCATTTCAAGAGTTTTTACAACCTTGCCGTGATTTTGTTTATACATTGCCTTATGGTGGGAAATTACTCCCCTTGCGCCCGAGGCTTTTATTATTGTTATAAATTCTTCAACCGCATCCACAAGGAAATCCGCTTCATCTCTTATGTGGGCAACAACCAAAGCATTATATTCCGATGCAACCTTTGCAAGTTCAATAAGCTCATCTGTTTCAGCATAGCAGCTTGGAGTATAAATAAGACCGAAGGAAACGCCGAAAGCTCCGTTTTCAAGACCGTCACGAAGCAACGCTTTCATTGTTTCAAGCTCTTCTGCCGCGGGCTCTCTGTTTTCCATTCCCATAGCGCATTTTCTTAATGCATTGTGTCCTACCATCAATGCCGTATTTGACCCTTGTGCAAGGTTATCGGAGTTTTTAAGAAACTCACCGAGTGTTTCGGTTTCGCCCTTTTTATTTAACCTTGGATAAACAGAACTTCCGCATTGACCTGCAACGCTTGTTGTTATGCCCTGCTCAACCTTTTCAGTCTGCTGGGGAAATTCAATCATATTTACGTCCGAATGACTGTGAGAGTCAACAAATCCCGGAGCTACAACCAGACCGTTTGCATTGATTATTCTTTTTCCTCCGGTAATATTCTCTTCTATTTTAACAATTTTACCGTCTTTTACGGCAATATCGGAAAAATAGCCCTCTTTGCCGGTGCCGTCAATTATTTTTCCGTTTTTGATTACCAAATCATACATTTTTATTTTCCCTTCAACTTTTTTTAATTTTCGCCGAAGTAATTATTCATACCATTTTCATACTTATACAATATACCACAAAACGACGAAAAAGGCAACTTTTGACAAAGTTGCCTTTTTAACTATCTGATTGTAAATTCAAAATGAATTTCTTTTTCCCATAATCTGTATTTTTCAATAAGGTCGGGACCGCAGGAATTAGAACCAATACCTGAATTTTTATAATCTATTCGTATAATTGTATTTTCGTCCTTTTTAAGCTCATTCTGATGCATTGAGTCCATCAGCATTTTAGCAGAATAATGAGAAACATTTATTTCCATTTCATCTGCTTCAAAACAAAGTCCGTCCTTTATTTCAAGAATCTTTGTTTTAATATGGTTACCGTGTTCCTGGGGCATTATGTAATTTACATATTCTTTTTCCGCATCGCTTTCATAAAAATCAATCATAGAAGCATGGTGCATATCGCAGTAATTTTCACAAGGTCCCATTCCAAAATATTTAAAGGATGATTTTTCATAAGGAACTTTAAATTCAAAGCCAAGGCGCGGAAGCCACATACATTTTTCTTTAACCTTTCCCTCTAGGGTAACCTTTACGGTTCCGTCGTAAAACACTTTATACTTTGCCTTAAATTTAAAGTACGGAGTTCTTGAAACACCCGAAAGGCTTCCTTTTACAGTAACAATATTATTTTCAAAGGTACACTCATACACCTTATCAAACTGTCTGTCAAGGTTTTCTCCCTCCCAGTTATTTGCCCAATACCATTGATTTTTAATTTTTCTTTCGTTATCAATGGGTGCTCTCATTGCGGTTATTCTTACAGGGGCTTTAAGTTGTTCTTCTCCGTTTTTAATCATACTTACAAAGGTGCCGAGATTTCTTGAAAAGATGTATTTAAAGTTTTCACCTGAAAATACAATAAGGTTTTCATCGTATTCTGCTTTTGCATGCTGAGATATTTCTTCTTTTTTCACCATCTTTACAGGGATTTCAAGCTGTTTTTGTGCAACACAGTAACCGTCTTTGTTATAAAGGTAACAATGAACATAAGCACCGAGGCTACATTCTTTCGGAAGCTCAATTTTTATATTTTTCCTCTGCTTTGGTTCAATGTCAAGAACAAGGTTCTCCTCGCTCAAAACTTTTCCGTCAACCTTCACAAGGTACTTAAATTCATATTCACAAAGGTTTGTAAAATCAAATCTGTTAAGGACCGTTATTTCATCACCCGAAAGGGTACAATCCATATTCTGATACGCCGCTTTTACTTCAAGCGAACCTGCTTTAAGGCTTCTGTCACACAAAACCATTCCGTCTGCACAGAAATTCTGGTCGTTGGTCAGCTCTCCTTCAAAATCGCCGCCGTATTTTGGTACGCCGTCAACTATTACTGTATGATCCGCCCATTCCCAGATGCATCCGCCGATTAATTTTTTGTGATTATAAATAACCTCCCAGTAATCACAAACATCTCCGGGACCGTTGCCCATAGCGTGAGAGTATTCACAAAGAAAATAAGGATAGTTGAAGTTTTCGTCCAATGCACGTTCTTTTATTTGTGCAACGCTTTCGTACATTCTTGAAAACACATCCGCTCTGTCAGCGTAATGAGTTGTATCAACGCCATGAAAGTCAGAACGTTCCGACTCCCTTGATGCATCCTCACAATGAATAAGGCGTTTTGGGTCAATCTCTTTTATATACTCAATCATTGCCAGATGATTTTCCCCGTGACCGCTTTCGTTTCCCGTTGACCAGGAGAAAATCGAACAGTGATTTTTATCCCTGTGATATGCTCTTTCCATTCTTTCAACAAAAGCTTTCTCCCACTTTGGATCCTTGCAAAGCCAGTTTTCTGCACCTTTTATAAAATCATAGGCTCTTCCTCCCGCTTCTCTTTGCGCTGTGCCGTGAGTTTCAAGGTCAGTTTCAAGCATCACATAAAAGCCAAGCTCGTCGCACATTTCCAAAAATTTCGGTGTAGGCGGATAGTGAGAGGTTCTTATTGTGTTGATATTAAGCTTTTTCATTAAAAGCAAATCATTCTTCAGCTCTTCATCGGTCATTACCCAGCCGTTGAGCGGATGGGTGTCGTGGTGGTTTACACCTTTTAATTTAACCTCAACGCCGTTTACAAGGAATTCAAAATCCTTGCCGATTGAGTATGAAACAAAGCCCACTTTCCGGGAAATAATTTCGTCCTCATATTTAAACAAAAGCTCGTAAAGGTACGGTTTTTCCGCATTCCACATTATGGGATTTTTAAGCATAAAGGTTGCAGAATTTTCTGCGTGTATTTTATCAAGCAATTTGCCGTCGGCATCAAGAAGAGCAATTTCTCCTTTACCTTCAAATTCTGCATTTATGTTGTTTTCGTCGGTTGTTATCTTTATGTCGTTTATATGACCTTTTGGTCTTGAAAGAAGATAAACGTCTCTGAAAATTCCGTTTAATCTTATAAAGTCCTGATCCTCAAGATAGCTGCCCGAGCACCATTTGCGCACCTTTGCGGTAACGGTGTTTGTTCCCACTCTTACAAACTCTGTAATATCAAACTCCGCCTGAAGATGACTTCCCTGGGAATATCCGACATATTTATCGTTTATATAAAGCTCAAGGCAGCTTGATACGCCCTCAAAAACGATATATGTATTTCTGTTTACGTCGGATATTTCAAATTCACGAAAGTATATACCCATTGGATTATTTGCAGGAACGTAAGGCGGATCGTAAGGGAATGGATATGCAACATTGGTATAATTCGGATTGTCATACCCCTTTAGCTGCCAGCAGGAGGGAACATCAATTTCTCCCCATTCCTTCTGAATATAGGCTTCTTCAAAATCTCTTTCATAATATTTGAATTTCCAGCTTCCGTTAAGATAAGTACATCCGCTCTTTGGAATATAATAAGCTCGCTGTTTTCTGCGGTTTTCACATATTTTGTTAAGGTCTTCGTATTTTCTCATTATTACACATCCTCAATTGACTTGTAGCAAAATTTATACTATAATTTTATTATGTAAGATGAAAAAAATCAATATAATTATATTATTATTTATATAACTAAATTCTCATGGAGGTAAATTATGAAGGTTCGTGTTTACCCCAAAGATCAGACTTCACTTTTTCCGCTTTATGCTTACACATCATCCATTAATACCCCTCAGCCAAAGATTACACGAGATCAGGGTTACAAAGCTCATCAGATTTTTATTGTAAGCGATGGGTATGGAGTTTTTGAAATTGAAGGAAAAGTTTTTGAAATTGAAAAAAACGATATGTTTTTTATTGAAAAGGGTGTTCCTCACACTTACCACAGTCTTGACGAAGATTTTTCCTTTACATACCTTTCCTTTTTCGGTGATGGTTTTGAAAATATAAAAAAGTATTACGGTCTTGAATGCTACGGCGTTTATAAAAACAAAAACAGGGGCTCCTTTGAAAAAAAGATTAAAGAGATTTTTGATGCCTTTGACAGCTCGGAAGTTTCGACACTCTGTGCCCTCACCTTTTCAGGGGTTATTGCTTTCTTTGATGAGGTATGCAAAAAGGAATTCAGCCCCATTGAAGAGGTTTTAAAGTACATCGAAGAAAATTATTCGAAGGCTCTTACACTCAACGAGCTTTTAACCGTTTATCCTTATTCAAAGGCAAAGCTTTGCCGCAAGTTCAAAGAAAAATACAACTCAACGGTTTTTGAGGTTATTACAGACATACGACTCAACCATGCAAAAAATATGCTGAAAGCAACCCCCGAAGCAAAGCTTGAAACTGTTGCCTCCTCCTGCGGTTTTAATGACATAAGCTATTTCTGCAAAATGTATAAGCGAAAATACAACTCCTCACCCAAATCATAACCTTAATTTTTACATTCCTTTAAAATTGACAAAAGGGAGCTTTTATGGTATTATAATTATGCAGACTGACATTGAAGTTTTTCTGAGATGAAAGATGCAACTTTAGTTTATAACACTACAGCTGTGTCTTTACGGACACGGCTTTTTTCTTTGAGGTAAATTTATGAATATATATAACCTTATTGACAGGCTTGGAATAGAAAAAAGCCTTGAATTAAATGAATACGAATATATAATTTCCAATTTCAAAGACGAACACCTTGACTATTTAAGAAAAAAGGCATATAAAACAAAGCTTGAAAATTTCGGCGATAAAATTTATATACGAGGATTAATTGAAATTTCAAATTTCTGCAAAAATGACTGTCTTTACTGCGGAATAAGAAAAAGCAATCTTTGTGCAGAAAGGTACCGTCTTTCAAAAGAGGAAATTCTTGACTGCTGCGAAAGCGGATATGCTCTGGGATTCCGCACCTTTGTTCTTCAGGGCGGCGAAGATTTGCACTTTAGTGACGAGATTCTGGGAGGCATTGTATCTTCCATAAGAGAAAAATATCCCGACTGTGCAATTACTCTTTCGGTTGGAGAAAGACCGAAAGAAAGCTATAAGCATCTTTTCGACTGCGGAGCAAACAGATTCCTTTTAAGACACGAAACTGCAGACAGCGAGCATTACGGCAAGCTTCACCCTGAAAGCTTAACTTTGGAAAACAGAATTAAATGTCTTGAAAATTTAAAGGAGATAGGTTTTCAGACGGGATGCGGTTTTATGGTGGGTTCTCCATACCAGACAGACAAATGCATTGCAAAGGATTTGAAATTCGTTGAAGAATTTAAGCCGCACATGGTGGGAATAGGACCTTTTATTCCTCACGAAAACACGCCTTTTAAGGCTTTCAAAAGCGGTGACCTTAAAAAAGTGCTTTTGCTTTTAGGTCTTGTAAGACTGATAAACCCGAGGGCTCTTCTTCCCTCAACTACCGCACTTGCAACCCTTGACAAAAGAGGAAGAATTGAAGGTCTTAAGATGGGTGCGAATGTTGTTATGCCCAATCTTTCACCCCAATCTGCAAAAGAAAAATATACTTTATACAACAACAAAGCGCGATTTGGAAAAGAGTCTGCGCTCAACATAGAAAAATTAACGACCGAACTTGCCAAACACAATATGAGAGTTGTTTACGAGAGAGGCGACTGGAGGTAGAATTTATGTATAATCCAAAATCATCAAAAGCCGAAGAGTTTATTAATCACGAGGAAATACTTGACACCCTTGACTTTGCGGAAAAGAACAAGGACAATCTTGAGCTTATACAAGAAATTCTTGGAAAGGCTGCTAAAAAGAAAGGCATTTCTCACAGAGAAGCATCTGTTCTTCTTGCAAGTGACATTCCCGAGGTTAACGAAAAAATCGAAAAGCTTGCAATGGAAATAAAGGAAGAATTCTACGGTTCAAGAATCGTTATGTTCGCTCCCCTTTACCTTTCAAACTACTGTGTTAACGGCTGTGTTTACTGTCCTTACCACGCCCAGAACAAAACAATTCCGAGAAAAAAGCTTTCTCAGGAAGAAATAAAAAAAGAGGTTATCGCTCTTGCGGATATGGGACACAAGCGTCTTGCCCTTGAGACAGGTGAAGACCC
>CAZMHL010000024.1:0-16567 GCA_964566065.1 uncultured Eubacteriales bacterium | reverse complement strand
AATTGTTTTTGCCATAGTTTCAAACTCTGCCATCAATGCTTCTTTTGACATTTTAATGTACCTCCGTTAAAAATTTATATTTATTTATTAATAATCGCTATTTTTAAACCTTCCATTTTAAGGTTCATCTGATGTGCTTCATTTATCTGCTCCAGCGGATACTTATGAGTAATAAGTTTTTTCATAGGTAATCCAATCGCATTAGCTCTTTTTAAGAAATCAAATGTTGTAGCATAATCTCTGAGAGTATATACCCAAGAACCAACAGTTGTAATTTCTTTGGCACAGATATCAAAGTGCGGATTAATTGTGGCATCTCCACCATTTATAAAGAAACCGAGCTCGCAAAGACCTCCACCGTTTCTTATAAATTTATAGATATTACTATGTGCCGCAGGTGAACCTGTACACTGAAAAGCAAAATCTGCGAGATAACCGCCAAAAGCGTCTTTAACGCCATTAGCCAAAGCTTCAGTTCCGTCAAAGTTCTTGAAGTTAGCAAATTTGTCTGCACCCATTTCTTTGGCAAAGTCGAGTCTCTGCTGATTTCCATCAACAGCCACAATGTTTTCTATACCCATAGTCCTCAACACAGCAATACAAATCAAACCAATCGGACCACATCCCTGCACAACTACTCTTGAATTGAACCTGAGTATCCCTGTAGTTTTTGCTCTTTCCACAGCGTGAATAAGAACTGCACAAGGCTCAATAAGAATTCTTGATTCTAAATCAAGATCCGAAACGTTAAAAATAGTTGAACCGCCTCGTACTACGAGATAATCAGCAAACCAGCCGTTAAGGTGAACATCATCATCCGGAAGCAATCCATAAACATCAGCACCACCTACATTCTGTTTGTTTAAATCAAACATGGTTATTTCAGGATTATCCTTAAATATCATACAGGTAACTACTTTATCACCAATTGATAATGGCTTACCTGCACTGTCTTTTTTTACGTTTTTTCCCATTTTAACTATTTCTCCTGTTCCCTCATGTCCGAGAACGAGTGGAATAAGACCAAACGGGTCACGTTTGAATTCATGAGCATCAGTTCCGCAAATTCCGCATCCTTCTACCTTAACAAGAATATCATCATCGCCAAGTTCAGGAATAGGAAATTCTTTAATTTCATAGTTTTCAAGCTTTGTAAGCATAGCAGCTTTACTTGTTTTCGGAACTTCCGAAGACGAAATGCTTGGAGAACTTCCTGTTCCCATTTCAGAAAGCACTTGTTTAACTATTTCAGAAATCTGATTCGCATCTACGTTCATGCTATTCCTCCTTTTTATATTATCTGTAATAATTCCTATCGCAGGAATATGAAATTCTGACTTTAAAAGTTCTTCGTTATCATATATTAAAAATTTTACATTTTTTACAGTTACAGCGTTAATTGCAAATAATGCAGCAGAAACACTGCTTGTTTTATCAATTACGTTCAGCAATTTGTCACATTCACTGTCAGACAAATAATAGCCACCATTTTCAATAAGGTTATATATTATCAGGTCTTTGTACTGTTCATCTGCAACAATCTCAATGTTTCCATTAACAGATTCAGGTAACATATGTAAATTTGTTTTGTTGAAAAGCATCAGAAATTCTCCTCAAAAAACTTTGCACCATATTCTGATAAATAAGTATCCTGTTCTTCGGTACCGCCGCTGACACCTAACCCGCCTACAATATTACCGTTTTTCTTCAAAGGATTTCCTCCACCAAAAATAACAATTTTACCATTGTTTGTATACTGTATACCATAAAGAGATTCTCCCGGAACACATAAAGGCTTAAGGTCAATAGTGGACATTTTGAGAGCAACAACAGTATAAGATTTATTTAATGCCACATCAAAACTTGCAATATATGAATCATCCATACATTGAACAGAAACCGGTACTGCCGAAGCATCAGAAATTGCGACCACAGCTTTAACGCCAATCCTTTCCGCCTCTTTTATAACAGCTTTGGTAAGTTTATCTGCGATAGAAAGAGTCATTTTCTGCATAGATAATTCATTTTTTAATTTTTCTGTAATTGCAGTAACTAAATCTGATATTTCTCTATCATTCATTATTGCACCGCCAGTAATTATTTTCCAAGCTGTTCAAGAACCTTTCTGGTTATCTGTGCAACAACATCTTCGTCAACTCCGTTTGATGCACCTTTAGAACCGCAAGATCCGCAAGAATGACAACTTGCTTTTCCATCTTTTAGATTAGGACAAACGTCTGCAGGATGTTTACCTTTAAGACCAAACTGTCTTCTGATTTCGTAAAGTCTCTGAACCTGACTGTCTGTAAGTTCCTTCGGTCCACCAAGAAGTTTAGCTTTGAAAAGAAGTTCTGCATAGAATTCAAGAGATTCCATCTTATGGTATGCAGCAAGAAGGCTATCAGAGAATGAGAGAGCTCCGTGATTTGCAAGAAGTACAGCGTCATAATGCTGAAGATATTTTTCTACTGCATCAGGAATTTCATTTGTTGATGGTGTACCGTACTCAGCAATCGGAACACAACCGAGAGCAATAACAGCTTCGGGCATAATAGGCTGTGTAAGCGGAATACCTGCAATAGCAAAACTTGTAGCATATGTAGGGTGAGCATGAACGACAGATTTAACATCAGGTCTTTCTTTATATACTCTCATATGCATTTTGATTTCTGAGGAAGGTTTAAAACCTTTATTTGCCTGAATAACATTTCCTTCCGCATCAACTTTGCAGATATATTCAGGAGTCATAAAGCCCTTACTAACACCTGTAGGTGTGCAAAGAAATTCATTATCAGAAAGTTTAACAGAAATATTACCGTCATTTGCAGCTACCATACCCCTGTTATAAATCCTTTTACCGATTTCACATATTTCTTTTTTAATCTCGTATTCTGAAATCATTTCAATTTCTCCTTTATATTATTTTTATTCTAAAACAATTTTAACACTTACATATATTAAAGTCAAGAATTTTTTGTTGTTTTTTGTGTTTTTTTGTTGTTTTGACTTTGTTTTTCTTCTGTTTTAAGAAAATTTGTTAACTCGAGCAGTCCTTCGCCGGTTTTAGAGTCTACATAAAATATTTTTTTGCAACCGGAATTTTTAAGCCATCTTTCCGCTTTGGAAACATCACCTTTAGGTAAGTTTATTTTCGTAACAATACCAATAACCTCTCTGTTTACCATACAGGTTATATTGGGCGGAAAAATAGAATATGGTTCGTCGGATGCAATCAGCAGACCAACCACATCGGCTTCGTATGCATACAGAGCAAGAGCACTGCTTACCTCATGACTTTGCGCGTACTCTCCGGGCGTGTCAATTATATAATCACCGTAATCTATATACTGTGTTTTATGATAAGATATACTTTCTCCCCTCAGAGTTTTTGTCAGCGTTGTTTTACCTGCGCCAACCCTGCCCATAAATATTATTTTTTTCATCATGTTTTAGTTATAACACACACATCAAACCCAAGTTTATTTTTACAGTAAACGGTAATAGCTTCAGTGGCTGATTCTACCTGTGAAACACTTCCTGTAATTATCAATGTACCACTGAACCTGTCGACAAACCCGATAACAGCACCTGATGCTTTGACAGCAATATCACCTGCTATTATAGCAGTTTCACTTGGAGTCATAGTAATTATTCCTATTGCATTTCTGGAATAATCCACAGCCGGGTCAAGCCCAAGCTTCTGATATAGAATTTCATCGGGATTTGCGATGATATGTGCCAATGTAATTTGTTTTCCGGGAACGAGTTCCTGGACTATTCTGGTTTTATCTGTCATCTTAACCTCCAATCTGACATTTCAGTCCTGTTGAATTCACTATCTGCATAAGTTCATTCATATACGAATCTTCAGGAGGAAGTATACTTTTAAGTGCGTACTCTTTCCCAAGCCACTTATATTTATCCACTCCAAGCCTGTGATACGGCAAAAGATGGAGTTCCTCAACATTTGGTAATGATGCTGCAAATTCAGCGATATTGAGTATCTCTTCCTTTTTGTCGTTAAAAGTAGGAATAACCGGCACCCTGATAATAAGTTCTTCTGATTTTTGTGCTATTTTATAAGCATTTTCCAAAACAAGACTATTAGGTTTACCTGTAAATTCTTTATGCTTTTCACTGTTCATATGTTTTATGTCCATAAGGTATATATCAAGGTATGGTAATAATTTTTCAATATTCTCAAATTTTGCATAACCCGTGGACTCAATAGCTGTGTTAATTCCGCTTTCCTTAGCACACCTTAACAATGCAGAAGAAAATTCCGGTTGTAAAGTGCATTCTCCGCCTGAAAGAGTTAAACCTCCGCCGGAACGTCTGAAATAAACACGGTCTTTGAGCACCTCATCTATAACCTCGCCGGCTGTTACATCTCTTCCCTGAATTTTAATCTCTCCGTTAATATTCATTTCCTGAATATCAAATTCCTGAGATTCAGGATTACAGCACCATTTGCATCTGAAAGCACATCCTTTCAAAAACACAATTGTCCTTATGCCGGGGCCGTCATGCACAGAAAACTTTTGTATATCAAATATTCTTCCTTTTACATTTCTTGGGTTATCGTTCATGAATTCCTCCATTAAAAAGCTGTCTGTTCAGTTCTGGCTATGATGTCATCCTGCAAAGATTTTGAAAGTGTTGTAAACAACGCACTGTAGCCGGCAACACGAACAACAAGATTTTTATAATTTTCAGGATGAAGTTGTGCATCTCTTAGTGTTTCACGACTTACTACATTAAATTGCATATGACTTCCCTTCTGATCAAAGTAACCGCGTACAAGACTGACAAAATTTTCAAGACCACTTTGCCCTTTCAGTGCTGAAGGATGAAATTTCATATTGAACAATGTTCCATTAGATGCAATGTAATGATCAAGTCTTGAAACAGAATTTGCAGCTGCAGTAGGTCCATTAACATCTCTGCCCGCGCAAGGTGAAACGCCGTCTGCTACAGGTGTATATGCAAGTCTCCCGTCAGGAGTTGCGCCCGTCTGTGCCCCAAGCGGAACATTTGCAGAAACCGGATAAAGTCCTGCCTGATATTGACCGCCTCTTGGATTTTTGTATTTTTCAAGAGGCTTCGTATATGTATAAGCCACATCTCTTGCAAATTCGTCAACTTCTTTGATATCATTTCCATATTTGGGAAGTTGATCAATCATTTTTAGCAAATCGTCATAGGAAGATTTGCTGTTCGCATCAGCTTGAATAATCCTATTGCATATTTCTTTTATTTGTATTTCAGTAAGTTCGGTTCCGTGAGCTTTTGCAGAATTGATTACTGAAGCAACAATTTTTGCCACTTCCTTTTCATCATTTTTACCAAAATTGTTCTCAAGTGCTTCCTTATATTGAGAAATACTAACCTTTTTATCTTCATAAACAAGCTTCTTGATTGCATAAAGCGCATCCGCCATATTAGCAATACCAAATCCCTGAGGTCCGGTGAAGTTATATATTGCGCCGCCCTCCTGAACACTCTTTCCACAAGTAATACAATCATCAACCATAGAAGACAAGAAAGGAAGCGGACATCTTTCAGCATGAGCTACATCAATTGAATTATCAGCATTTACCAGAAGTTTAATCTGATAGTTCATTTGCTCTTTGTATGCATTGTAAAACTCATCAAACGTCTTAAAACTTTCCACATCACCGGTTTCGACACCTATTCTTACTCCATTATCAATACCATTACTGAAAACAAGTTCCATTATGCGACACATATTAAAGAATGCTGCATCATGCCAACCATCCGTTTTACCCGCTTTCTGGGGTTCAACACAACCAATAATGTTATAATCTCTGGCGTCTTCAAGAGTCAATCCTCTGCTAACAAGAGACGGAATTATCACCTCATCGTTGTAGTAAGCAGGAAGACCTATACCGGTTCTGGTTAGCTTTGCTGCCTTTAACAAGAAATCATGAGGAGAACCGTTCCATACTCTTACAGAAAATGACGGTTGCGGGAGCATAACGTGCAGAGTAGCTTCAACAGTCATATATGAAAGTTCATTTGTAGCATCCATTCCGTTGCAGTCCTGACCGCCTGCTATAAGATTCTGGAATAAACTATATCCTGCAAAACCTTCAGCCGATACTGCATCACGAACTTTATTCAGATCATTCAATTTTACCCAGATACAATCAATAAGTTCCTGCGCAAATTCTACAGTAATTCTGTTGTTATCAATATCATTTTTAAAATACGGATACATATACTGATCAAATCGTCCCGGAGATATTGAATGTCCGCTTGATTCTATCTGGATAAGCATCTGAACAAACCAGAAAGACTGACAAGCTTCATAAAAAGTTTCTGCACCATCAGCAGGTACCTTTCTGCAGTTTTCTGCAATTATTAAAAGTTCCTGTCTTCGTTTAGAATCAGATTCTTTTTCTGCCTCTTTTTCTGCAAGTTCAGCATATCTCTGAGCAAAAGTAATCGCGGCATTGCAGCTTATTATGACAGCCTGTAAAAATTTACTTTTCTTTTCATAATCACTGTCACTTAAGTCACATTTGCCAAGCTCAGTTTCAGCTTTTTTAATAATACCTTTAAAACCGCATTTGAGGATTTCATCATATTTTACAGTAACATGACCGACACCGTTATAAAAATAATTTCCCGGCGTAAAAATGTTATGTTCCATAGATTTTAGAGTTTCAGGAGCCATATAAGATGTTGCAAGCTCACTGGTGGTTTTACCGTCCCAGTATTTGTAAGCTTCACTTAATTTTTTCTTTGTTTCTTCGGAAATGTAAAAAGGATCGGCGCTACGTTTAGAAACCGTATCAAATTCTTCTTCAAGCCATTTGTAAGAAAATTCCGGAAAAACCTGACAGCCTCTTGGTGCTTTGGTCGCACTTCCTACAATAAGTTCATCATCTCTTATGGTTACAGGAATATTTTCAAGAATATGTTTAAAAGCAAGAGCTCTTCTCATAATTATGGGCATATTTTCAGTCTGTTTGTAACTTTGGGTAAGTAATTCCGCTCTGTCAGACTCTATTTCAGGCATATTTTTATACAAATTATCAATAAGTCTGGTAATTCTGTCACTTTTTTTAATGTCACCCTTATAAGCTTCCATTCTAATACCTCCTGTATATATTGTTAAGTTCATCAATTATATTTTCTGCAACATTAGTGCACACACTCTTAACTTCAAACGGCGCATGCTTCATAGCATAACTGTTTGTTTTGCCGTCGAGCATAGAAATATCATTATAATTGTCTCCGAAAAAGAAGCAATTCCTTTCAGAAAGAGAAAATCTTTTCATAAGGAAATTAACAGCATTGCCTTTAGAAACACCGTCAGGAACATATTCACAGATATTTCTGTTTTTATAAACCTCATAATAAGGATATTTCTTTTTGTGATTAATAACAGTCACTTTATATATCGGTCTGTCAATTTCCAAAACTGAATTAACCGAGACAATGTGTCCACCGTATTTGAGTGAAAGCCCTCTTTTAAAAAAAGCATCCTCTGTTTTAATGAAAGTCATGTATTTACCATGTGCAACAAAGCTATAATCAAAGAGAGATAACTGGGCTTTCGAAAAAGAATTCTCAAAAATGTTCTCTTCTTTGTAAACAATGTGTCCTCCGTCATCAGGAATAAAATATATATCAGGAAAATCCTTAAAAATCGTCTTAAGTTCAATATAATTTCTACCTGATGCTACAGCAAATATAAAGTTTTTATTTTTAAACTTTTTCAGAATCTGTGTCGTGGCAAAATTGAGTTTTTGCTCCGTTTTGGACAACAGAGTTCCGTCAAGATCACAAACAATAAGTTTCATAATAAAATTCCTCAAATAACATTTTAAATCAACAGTACAAAAAAGTCAAGATATTCTAACAAAAAAAAAGAAAAACAAAGATTTTCCAAAACAATTACTAAATTGTTGACAAATTCTAAAAGTAGATATATAATATATGTAATTTAATATTAAAAGCAATGATAAAGAGAAGTAGCATAAAATTCTGTTTATAGAGAGCACAGGATGGTGGAAGCTGTGTGGCAAGAGTTATGTGAATAACACTTTGGAGCTGCAATCCGAACGTTTTTATCAGTAGGTGCGCCGTTTTCTGTGCGTTAAACAGAATGGCTTTGTCAGAAGCTATTAAGCGATTGATTCATTCAATAATATAGGTGGTACCGCGGGTTACACAGTTGCTCGTCCTATGTCATTAGGACCAACTGTGTTTTTATTATTAAAAAAAGGAGTATATTATGAAACACACAGATATCAGAGAAGTTTTTGAAAACAAAAATTTCATTGAAAAAGAAGTTACCGTTTGCGGTTGGGTAAGAACTGCCAGAGATTCAAAAAATATGGCTTTTATGGAATTGAATGACGGAACTACACTTAACCATTTACAGATTGTTATTGACAAATCTGTTTTAACTCCCGATGATGAAGCAATGCATCTTGGAGCATCTCTTAAAGTTACCGGCACAGCAGTTCCTTCCAGACAGGGCACTGTTGAGATCAACGCTTCTAACATTAAAGTTCTAGGTACATGCCCTCCCGAATATCCTTTGCAGAAAAAAAGACACACTCTTGAATATATGCGCACAATGCCTCACCTTCGTACAAGAACAAATACATTCAATGCCGTCTTCAGGGTTCGTTCTGTTCTTGCAAATGCGATACACGAGTATTTCCAAAGTAAAAACTATGTATATATCAACACACCATTAATCACCGGAAGCGACTGCGAAGGTGCAGGTGAAGTTTTCAAAGTAACAACAATAGGCTATTCAAACGACTATAAAAACGAAGAAGAATATTACGAAAATGACTTCTTCGGCAAGAGAGCCGGACTCAGCGTTTCAGGACAGCTCGAAGGTGAAGTTGCAGCTATGGCGATGGGCAAAATTTACACATTCGGTCCAAGTTTCCGTGCTGAGAACAGCAACACACCTCGCCACGTTGCAGAATTCTGGCACGTTGAACCTGAAGTTGCTTTTGCTGAGCTTCCTGACATAATCGAAATTGCAGAGGATATGATTAAATATATAATCAAAAAGGTTATTGAACAGTGCCCGTCTGAACTTAAATTCTTCGAGGAAAGATTTGAAAAAGGACTTCTTTCTAAACTTCAGAACGTAATTGACAATGATTTTGCTATTGTAGAATATACTGAAGCAATCGAGCTTCTCAAAAAATCAGGCGAAAATTTTGTATATCCTGTTGAATGGGGATGCGATTTACAGACAGAACATGAAAAGTTTATAACAGAACAGATTTATAAAAAACCTGTATTTATCATAAACTATCCAAAAGACATTAAATCATTCTATATGAAACAGAACCCGGATGGCAAAACCGTTGCAGCAACCGACCTTCTTGTTCCCGGTATCGGTGAAATAATCGGATGCAGTGAAAGAGAAGCAGACTATGATAAACTCCTTAAAGCTATGAATGACAGAAATATGAACCTTGACGAATATACCGACTATCTTGACTTAAGAAAATTCGGGTCAGTCCCCCACAGCGGTTTCGGTCTTGGTTTTGAAAGAATGATTATGTATGTAACAGGTATGACAAACATAAGAGACGTAATACTTTATCCAAGAACAGTTGGTAATATCAGATAAAACGGAGGAAAACTATGAGACGGTTAATAATACCAGAAAACTATTCATCAAAACTATCTCTGCGTGATACTCAATATGCAATTAAGTTTATAAAAGATAATTTTCAGAAAAAACTTGCCAAAGCTTTAAATCTTCAGAGAATAAGTGCCCCTATTATTGTTATGAGTGATACGGGCATCAATGATGATCTTAACGGTGTTGAAAGAAAAGTTAAGTTTTCTATGTTAAATATGCAAGGTGAAGCAGAGGTTGTGCAATCACTTGCAAAGTGGAAAAGAACCGCTCTTCACAAATACGGTTTTGAAAACGGCGAAGGATTATACACAGATATGAACGCAATCAGACGCGATGATGATGTTGATAACCTCCACTCTATTTTTGTAGATCAATGGGATTGGGAAAAGGTAATTTCCAAAGAAGACAGAAATATAGAATTTCTTAAAGATACCGTAAGAGAAATCGCAAAAGCGGTTTATGACACCAAACAAGAACTTAATAAAGAGTATCCTCAACTTGAAAACAATTTTTCAGAAGAAGTTTTCTTTATAACAACTCAGGAACTTGAAGATATGTATCCTGACAAAACCGCAAAAGAAAGGGAAAATCTTATTACAGAAAAACACAAAACTGTTTTTCTTATGAAAATCGGTGGAGTTCTAAAGAGTGGAGAAAAACATGACGGAAGAGCTCCTGACTATGACGACTGGGAACTGAACGGCGACATTTTAATGTGGAATGATACCCTCAAATGCTCATTTGAAATTTCATCAATGGGTATACGTGTTGATAAAGACACATTAATGAAACAATTGAAAATAGCAGATATGAAAGAAAGGTCCAAATTCGAATATCATCAGGGAATTCTCAACAACACTCTCCCGCTTACCATTGGCGGCGGAATTGGCCAATCAAGACTTTGTATGATAATGGCAGAAAAAGCACATATCGGTGAAGTTCACTGTTCCGTTTGGCCGGAAGAAATGAAAAGCAAATGTAAAAACGGAAATATTTTCTTATTATAACGAAAAAGCAAGCAGATTTCTGCTTGCTTTTTCTTGACATATACCCAAAATTGGTATAAAATTACAATGATATTTTCATGTAAGGGAGAAACAAAAATGAAGAAATATTTGCTACCTCAAAGCGGTACATTCTACAAAGCAAACCTGCACTGTCACACTAATGAATCTGACGGTTCTGCCACACCTGCTCAGGTAAAAGAAGTTTATCAGGCTATGGGTTATTCTATTGTTGCATATACCGATCACGATATTATGTTGGACCGAAATTACCTGACAGATGAAAATTTTCTTGCTCTTAACGGTTATGAAATGGAAATTAACGGAAAAGGTGAACCTGACTGGTCCTGGATGGAAACCTGTCACATCAATTTTATTGCATTAAAGCCTGACAATCTTAAGCAAGCTTGTTGGCATAGATCAAAATATCTTTATGCAAATGCTGTAAATTTCAGAGATCAGATTCAGTTTTATGAAGATGAACCGGACTTTGAAAGAGAATACACAGGTGAATGTATAAGTGAAATGTTCCGTCAAGGCCGTGAACACGGATTTTTTGTTACATATAACCATCCCTGCGGTAACCTCGAAAACTACAGTCACTACATAAACTATCACAATATGCATGCTATGGAAATGTTTAACGGCGGAAAAGAATACAACCCACGTGTATACGATGATATGTTAAGAGCAGGAAAACGTATATATTGCATTGCCGGCGATGACAATCATAACCGTCCGCAATTAACAAGCGGATGCGGAATGTCGTGGGTAATGATAAAAGCTGACAAGCTGGAATATCGAACTGTTACCCAAGCACTTCTTGACGGTAATTTCTATGCAACAGAAGGTCCGGAAATATATGATCTCTGGATCGAAGATGGAGAAATGCACATCACCACCTCCGATGCACAAAAAATTGTATTTTCAACTGCCATAAGACGCAGTGGCCGTACTGTTGCTCCAGCAGGACAATATATAAACAGTGCTTCATACAAAGTTAACCCTGATTGTAAGTATGTACGTGTTACTGTTACAGGTCCTACAGGAAAAGTTGCTACAACCAATGCATATTTCACAGACGAATTATTTGATTAAAAATGATAAAAAGCACTTAGTAAAATCTAAGTGCTTTTCTATATAGTGTGAATTCTCATAACAGTAATTACGGATTTTTTACCGTACACTTATCTCTTTTAGTATATCTCTGTGTGTTTTCCAATCAGGACAAACTTTTTCCAATTCAACATAAAAATCTTGTGAATGATTTGGTTGTAAAAAATGAGTATATTCATGCAAAACAACATATTTTACTGTTTCAGTTGGTACATACATAAGATTTGTATTAAAAGTTATGATACCTTTTATGTAATTGCAACTTCCCCACCTTGATTTCATTTTACGGAATTTTATTGTCGGGAATTTTATGTCCTTCTCGGCATAATACGGATATACTTCTTCACAAAATTCAGCAATCACTTTTTTAATTTCTTTTTCCGAAAAATACTCAGTTTTCGGATGATTCTTTTTGTTTTTGAATTTTATAAGAGCATTCAGAATGAAATCGGATTTTGATAACAGGAAATCTTCAATAACTTTTTGCGGAACTCTCTTATTTACCGAAACAAAAATTTCCCCATTTTCCTTTATTAGCAAATTTATATTTTTGACATTTTTAACAGTAAGATAATACTCTAAAGTAATGCCTTTGACTTTAATTTCTTTCTTCATCATATTTCACGTACCAAAACAATATTATTTCCAATTTATCACCAATACGGTTATTACTATAACATAAATTATTCCAAATTTCAATTAAATAAATTTTCAAACATAAAGTATATTTTTTGCTTATTTAAAGCTATGTATAGGTTGCTTTTACAGCAAAAATATGCTAAAATGTCAATTGAAATACAAATAATCAAACTTTGGAGTAATATATAATGGGTCATATTTTGTCATCATTTAAAGAAGCATTAGGTTCAGTAATACCGATTGCACTTATAGTTTTAATACTTTCCATCTCCTGTATACCTCTTGACACAGGTGTGCTTGTTATGTTCATACTCGGAACTGCAATGCTTATTATGGGCATGAGTTTTTTTACAGTCGGTTCAGGAATATCGATGGAACCCTTAGGTGATGGCATAGGAAAATCATTGAGCAAAAACAAAACTGTCATTATCCCTCTTGTCATTTGCTTTTTTCTTGGTTTTTTTATAACTGTATCAGAACCTGATTTACAGGTCCTGGCAGAACAGGTACCAACTATCCCCAACACTCTACTTATTGTGTGTGTTGGAATGGGTGTAGGTGCATTTCTGAGCATATCATTTTTAAGAAACAAAAAAGATATTTCATTAAGATCTTTACTTACATTATTTTATATTATCATCATTAGTATGACTTTTTTTGCACCTAAAGAATTTATTCCAACAGCATTTGATTCCGGCGGAGTTACGACCGGACCTATCACCGTTCCTTTTGTAATGGCTCTCGGTGCAGGTCTTGCTTCTGCAAAAAAAGGAAAACATACCGGAGAACACAGTTTCGGTCTGGTAGCGTTATGCAGTATAGGACCAATTTTGTCAGTTCTTCTTTTGAGTATATTTTACAAACCGCAAGCAGCAACTTCACAGTATGAAATTACCAAAGTATTAACTACCGTTGATGCATTCAGACAATTCACTTATGCACTTCCGGTATATGCAAAAGAAATATTGATTGCCTTTATACCAATAGTTCTTCTTTTTATTCTGTTTCAGTTAACAACAAGAAAGTTTCACATACACGGTGTGTTGAAAATGTGTGTAGGTTTCCTTTATACATACATTGGACTGGTTTTGTTTTTGACGGGAGCAAATGTTGGTTTTATGCCGGCAGGCAGACTGTTGGGAGCAATGATTTCAAAAAGTTCTTTCAAGGGAATGCTTGTCCCAATAGGAATGCTGATGGGTTACTTTGTAGTATCAGCAGAACCGGCAGTTCATTCTTTAAAAAGACAGGTAAGTGAAATTACCAATGGCGCGATTTCACAAAATTCAGTTGGAATTGCTCTTTCAGTCGGTGTTTCGGTTTCTGTTGGAATTTCAATGTTAAGAGTTATTCTTGGAATACCGATACTCCCGTTTTTAATTTTCGGGTATGCTGCATCGCTGATTATCAGTTTTTTTGTACCAAATATATATACGGGTATCGCTTTTGACTCAGGTGGCGTAGCCAGCGGACCTATGACTTCTACTTTTCTGTTGCCATTTGCAGTTGGTGCTTGTGAGGCTATAGGTGGCAATGTTATGACCGATGCGTTCGGAATAGTGGCGCTTATAGCTATGGCACCTCTTATCACTATTCAGACTTTAGGTTTCTTTGAAAGAAGAAGCAGAATAAAAATGATTAAGAAATTCCATAGTGAAATAAGCATGATAAGTGACGATATATTATTCTTTGACGAGGAGGAAAATGTAAATGATTAAACGACCGATGGCACTTTTGTCAATAGTTGAACGTGACAAAGGAAAAAAACTCATCAAAGAACTGGAAAATCTCAATATTAAAGTCAATTTTCAATGTGTTGGATTTGGTACAGCACCGACAGAAATGATGGATATATTTGGTCTTGGAACAAAAGACAAGGATATTATTATCAGCCTCGGAACAGAAAATGTTGTTAAGGATATGATATCAAACTTTGGTACTTCATTTGAAAGTCACACAAAATACGGAGGTTTGATGATAATCACAAAAATTTCTGCCGCAAACAGAATTTTAACTGAAATACTAAGCTTTAACAATGATAAAAATTCAGATAAAGGAAATGAGCCTATGAAAAATGAACATCACAACAACCTAATAGTTATCTCTGTAAACGAAGGATATTCCGAAGATATTATGCAGGTAGCAAGAAAAGCCGGTGCTATGGGCGGAACAGTCATAAAAGGAAGACTTGCAAATATAGAACAGTTTGCTGATTTAGGCAAAACCGAAGTTGAAGGCGAACGTGAAATACTCTGTATACTTGCCCCTCTTAAGACAAGCGCGCAAATTATGGAAGATGTAAACAAAGAGTTTGGAATCACCTCTCCGGCAAACGGCATAATTATTGCTATACCAACAGAGAAAGCATACAAAATATAATTAGAACAAGCACATCGGTATTTTGATGTGCTTGTTTGTGTTTAACTCTATTAATAAGAATAATTCAAAGATTCGGGGACATCATTATCTTCAAGTTCAGAGAATTTATATGCATTAACTGCAAGTTTATCACATATTTCATTCTCGGGATGACCGGTATGGCCTTCTATCCAGTTAAAAGTAACATCGTGAACATCCAGCAAAACAATAAGATGCTCCCATAAATCAACATTAAGTACAGGTTTTTTATCGGATTTAGTCCATCCGTTTTCCTCCCAGGAATATATCCAACCTTTGTTAATTGCATCAACAACATATTTAGAGTCACTGGTAAGAACAACCTCACAAGGTTCTTTCAGCATTTCAAGTGCAGTAATAACTGCCAGAAGTTCCATTCTGTTATTTGTTGTGTGTTTATACCCTTTTGAGTATTCCTTTGTTCTTCCCTTATATTCCAGCACAATTCCGAAGCCTCCGGGTCCCGGATTTCCCGAACAGGCTCCGTCTGTGTATATATTAACTTTTTTCATCAGTTCACCGCCAAATTGCTATTTTGTTCTATTTTATCACATCTTACTTTTCATTGCAACATTCAAGAAAACTTTTACGCAATTTTTCTACTGCCTTTTTTTCTATTCTGGATACATAAGACCTTGAAATTTTTAATTTTTTTGCTATTTCTTTTTGAGTCATCGGTAACGCTCCACCTATACCATACCTATAAACAATTATCGTTTTTTCACGCTCTGTTAAATGAGTATTTATAAACTTATATAATTTCACCACCTTTTCATTTAATTCAACGGAATCAATCACATCATCATCCATACTGCAGACAATATCAATAAAACTGATTTCATTGCCCTCTTTGTCTGTGCCAATCGGTTCTTCAAGCGATATTTCATTACAACACTTTTTTCCGCTTCTTATAGCCATAAGAATCTCATTTTCAATACAGCGCGCTGCATAAGTAGCCAATCTTATACCTTTATCATTTTTAAAAGTGTTTACAGACTTAATAAGACCTATTGTTCCTATTGAAATCAAATCATCAACATCGCTTCCGTTTAAATTGTACTTCTTTGCAATATGCGCCACAAGCCTGAGGTTTTTCTCTATAAGAATATCTCTCGCTTTTTCATCACCTTCATTCATAAGCTTTATGTATTTTTGTTCCTCATCCGAATTAAGCGGTTGAGGAAATGAATTACCCGTCGAAACATAAGAAAGAAGAAAAATCATACGGGAAATTGTCGAAGACAGTAAAAAAAACATATACTCACCTCAAAGTAAGTATATGTTTCATACAAAGTTTTTTGCCAGTCCCTGAAATTAATTTTTGAGACTGTGTATAGGAGCAGGAATTCTGCCACCTCTTTTAACAAATTTATCTGATTTAAAATTATTAACCTTAATAACAGGAGCATAACCAAGCAAACCACCGAACTCAACCATATCCCCTTCTTTAGTACCAACGGCAGGGATTAATCTTACTGCTGTTGTTTTCTGGTTAATCATTCCGATTGCAGCTTCATCTGCTATAATTGCCGCAATAGTCTCAGCAGATGTATCTCCCGGAATTGCAATCATATCAAGACCGACAGAGCATACACAAGTCATAGCTTCAAGTTTATCAAGAGAAAGAGCACCCGCTTTAACCGCATCAATCATGCCTGCATCTTCACTTACGGGAATAAACGCACCTGACAATCCGCCAACTGAAGAAGAAGCCATTACTCCTCCTTTTTTAACAGCATCATTAAGAAGAGCAAGTGCA
>CAZMHL010000023.1:0-16733 GCA_964566065.1 uncultured Eubacteriales bacterium | reverse complement strand
CCCCTCAAGAATGAGGGGCAGGGGAGTTGAAGTGTTTAATAAAACACTTTTTTATTCTTTATTATCTGTTATTTATTCTTTAAACCCGAGCAAAGCGAGAGTTTTACTTGTCAAATTCTGCGTAAATAGCTTTAAGTGCCTTAATGTAGTCTGCTTCTTCAACGCCAACGATAATGTTAAGTTCAGATGAACCCTGGTCAATCATTTTAATGTTAATGTCTGCATTTGTAAGAGCGGCAAAGGTTCTTGAAGCAGTACCCTTTGCTTTAATCATTCCGCGGCCTACAACCGCAAGAAGTGCAAGACCGTCTTCAACGGTAACTGTGTCTGCGTTTGTAACTCTGAAAATGTCTGCTGTAATTTCTTCCTTAAGGTCTTTGATTGAGTCTGTGTTTACAACAACTGACATTGTGTCAATACCTGAGGGAAGATGTTCAAAGGAAACCTTGTGCTTTTCAAAGATTTCAAGAATTTTTCTTCCAAAACCAAGCTCGGAGTTCATCATACCTTTTTCAATTGTAAAGGTTGAAAGACCAACTTTTCCTGCAACACCTGTAATAATTCTCTTTGATGTTTCGGGTTCAGCGTGAGGAACAATCATGGTTCCGTTGTCTTCCGGTTTGTTTGTATTTCTTATGTTAATCGGAATACCTGCCTTGTGAACAGGGAAAATAGCATCCTCGTGAAGAACTGTAGCACCCATATATGAAAGCTCACGAAGCTCTTTATATGTGATTAAATCAATAACTGCAGGGTTGTCAACAATTCTTGGGTCAGCCATAAGCATACCTGAAACGTCTGTCCAGTTTTCGTAGATGTCAGCCTGCATTGCACGGGCAATGATTGAACCGGTAATGTCAGAGCCGCCTCTTGAAAATGTCTTTATTGTACCATTAGGCATTGAACCGTAGAAGCCCGGAATAACCGCTCTTTCGTGGTTTCTTAAAATGCCTTCAATAACCTTGTTTGTAACTTCGCTGTCAAAGCTTCCGTCTTCTTTAAAGAAAATTCCTCTTTCGGCGTCAATGAAATCATAGCCGAGATATGCGGCAAGAATCATTGAATTAAGATATTCGCCTCGGCTTGCAACATAGTCTCTTCCTGCGTGGTGCTGGATTGCGGTTTTGATTGCTTCAAATTCGCTGTCAAGTGAAAGGTCAAGCTCAAGGTCGCTTATGATTTCTTTGTAACGGTTTTCAATTTTTGTGAAAATTCCGTCAATGCTTTCGCCTTTTGCTGCAGTTTTGTAGCATTCGTAAAGAAGGTCTGTTACTTTAATGTCGTCGGAAAATCTTTTTCCCGGTGCAGAAGCAACAACGTATCTTCTTGAGTCTTCAGCTTTAACAATATCAGCCACCTTTTTGAACTGACTTGCATCAGCAAGGGAGGTGCCCCCGAATTTCAATACTTTTAACATATATAAAACTCCTTAAAAAGTCTTTTTGCTATCAATATATTCGTAAATACATAACAAGCTACAGTATATCAAAATACTGCGAAAAAGTCAATATTTTGCGCTTGTCGGTTGAAATAAATTTTGAAATATGTTAAACTTTTTTAAGTATTTATTTTTGGGAGGCAATATGAAAGGTAAAGAAACTAAAACCGCAATGCTCGAAATGGTAATTTGTTCAATTCTGTGGAGCATCGGCGGAATTTTCATAAAACTGATAGACTGGAATCCAATCGCCATTGCCGGCGCAAGGAGCTTCTTTTCGGCACTTACTGTGCTTGTATATATGACCCTTACAAAACAGAAAATCAGATTTTCCAAAAATGTATTTTTAAGTATGCTTTTCCTTTCGGGATTGTTTTTCTGCTTTGTGGGGGCAAGTAAGCTTACAACGTCTGCAAACGCCATTGTTCTTCAGTACAGCTCCCCTGTATTTATCCTGATTTTTTCATATTTTATCTTTAAAGAGAAATTCACAAAGCACGATTTGATTTCCGTAGTTTTGGTTATGGCGGGAATTGTTATATTTTTTGTTGACAGCATCGGCAAGGGCAGAATGCTTGGAAATATGATTGGTGTTCTTGCAGGCATATTTATGGCGGCACTCTTCATTGCTGTAGGTAAGACAGAAAACGAAGAAAAAATGAGCGGAATTTTAATGGGACATCTGCTTACGGCACTGATAGGTTTGCCGTTCCTTGCAAAGGGAGATTGCATAGTTACCGCACAAAGTGTTTTCTATGTAGTGATTCTTGGTGTTATTCAGCTTGGAATTCCTTACATACTTATGGCTCTTGCTTCGAAAAACTGTCCGCCTCTGCCAAGCTGCCTTATTTCCACAATCGAGCCCCTTTTAAATCCCGTCTGGGTTGCGGTTTTCTACGGCGAAATTCCCGGTCTGTGGGCAATCGTCGGCGGTATAATCATAATCTTTGCGGTAACTTATCAGTGCATTAAAAGTGTAGATAAGAGTTAATACGGACTTCTCGAAACATTACAAAATCAGAGATTTCCAGAGTGACACGGGGACGAGAGTGACACGGGGACGTGCCATTTTGTCACATAATTATTGACAATAAAAACACAAGGGGACGGCTTATGTTGTGTTGATAAATTTTCTTTTCTGTTAACCGAAAAATGCAACTTTCCTTATAAGAACTTGCATTTTTAATCATTTTATGTTAGTATTTATAATGGTGTAATTTGGAGACATATACATAAATATACACACAAGGAGGAAACGAAATGGATAATTCAACAATCCAGATACTTATAGCTATGATAATTTATATGGCTGCGGTAATAATAATCGGTGTGGTATTTGCAAAAAAGGCAAACACTAACTCTGAAAATTATTTTTTGGGAGGACGTTCTCTCGGACCGTGGGTAACTGCAATGAGTGCAGAAGCTTCGGATATGAGCGGATGGCTTCTTATGGGACTTCCGGGTGTTGCTTACTGGTGCGGTCTTGCAGATGCTGCATGGACAGCAATCGGTCTTGCAATCGGAACTTATTTTAACTGGCTCGTTGTTTCAAGAAGATTGAGAAGATACAGCATAAGAGCCAATAACTCAATTACACTTCCTGAATTTTTCTCAAACAGATTCAGAGAAGAAAAAAAGATTATAATGACTCTTTCCGCATTATTCATTCTCATTTTCTTTACAGTTTATGCATCAAGTTGTTTTGTAACCTGCGGAAAGCTTTTCTCAACACTTTTCGGTGCGCCTTACGTTTCAATGATGATTGTTGGTGCAGTTTTCGTACTTCTTTACACAGTGCTTGGCGGATTTCTTGCTGAAAGTGCATCAGATTTTATGCAGGGAATAGTAATGATTTTAGCTCTTACTGTTATTGTTGTAATCAGCACAATCAGCGCAGGCGGATTTAATGCAGTTATTGAAAATGCAAAAGAAATCCCCGGTTTTCTTGATTTCTTCAGCCTTGCAACACCAACTGTAAATGAAAACGGAATTCAGCTTTACGAAGGACAAAAAGCAATCTTTGGTCATGCTGCGCCTTACGGTATTCTTACAATCTGTTCAATGCTTGCATGGGGTCTCGGATATTTCGGTATGCCGCAGGTTCTCTTAAGATTTATGGCAATCAGAAAAGAAGAAGAACTTACCCGTTCAAGAAGAATTGCAATGATATGGGTTGTAATTTCTCTTGCAGTTGCAGTATTCATCGGTATTGTCGGAAGACAGCTTTTCCCTGTAGCTCATCTTACAAAATCAGCTGCAGAAAACATCTTTATAACACTTGCAACAAGCTCACTTCCTGCAATTCTTGCAGGCTTCGTAATGGCGGGTATTTTAGCTGCAACAATCAGCTCATCAGACTCATACCTTCTTATTGCGGCATCGGCTTTTGCCAAAAACATTTATCAGGGTGTTGTTAAAAAGAATGCATCGGACAAGCAGGTTATGACAATGACAAGAATAACTCTTCTTGTTATTGCGCTTATAGCAATTGTTATTGCCCTTGATGAAGACAGCGTAATCTTTGCAATTGTGTCCTTTGCATGGGCAGGATTCGGTGCAACCTTCGGTCCGGTTATGCTCTTTTCACTCTTCTGGAAGAGAACAACTTACCAGGGAGCCATTGCCGGTATGGTAGGCGGCGCAGGAATGGTATTCCTCTGGAAACTTGTAATCAGTAAGCTTGGCGGTGCTTTCGCAATTTACGAACTTCTCCCTGCTTTCATTTTCTCTTCAATAGTGATTGTTGTTGTGTCACTTTTGACAAAGGCACCGTCTAAGGAAATCTGTGAAGATTTTGACGCAGTTGCAGAAGGTAAATAAAAACTACAATTTAATAAAAAAATAAGCCCAAAAGGCATTATATATATTCGGAAATTTTCCGACATGGTTAATATTACTGGCTAAATAAATTTTAGAGGTGATTAAATGGACTTATTTGACGTGTTGAATCTTATCGGAGGTCTGTGTCTGTTCTTATTCGGTATGACAGTCATGGGCGATTCACTCGAACGAAGAGCGGGCGGAAGCCTTAAAATGCTCCTCGAAAAGCTCACGGGTAACAAGGCCGCCGGTTTTCTGACCGGTCTTGGGGTAACCGCTGTAATTCAGAGCTCATCTGCAACAACGGTTATGGTAGTAGGCTTTGTTAACTCGGGCATTATGACCCTTACCCAGGCGATTAATGTAATTATGGGCGCAAACGTAGGCACAACTGTTACTGCCTGGATTTTAAGTCTTGGCGGTATTGACAGCTCAAACATTATTGTTCAGCTGTTCAAGCCTACATCCTTTACCCCTGTTCTTGCTCTTATCGGAACAGCAATGATGATGTTCGGTAAAACAAACAAGAAAAAGGATACAGGAAACATTCTTTTGGGTTTTGCGACACTTATGATTGGTATGGACATAATGTCAGGCTCGGTAAAAGGGCTTGCTGATGTTCCGTCGTTCCGGCAGATGTTCATAATGTTCAAAAACCCGGTTTTAGGTGTTCTTGCAGGAGCTGTTTTAACGGCAATAATTCAGTCTTCTTCCGCATCGGTAGGTATCCTGCAGGCACTTGCCGTAACAGGACAGGTTTCCTACGGTGCGGCAATTCCGATTATTATGGGACAGAACATCGGTACCTGTATAACCGCAATTCTTTCCTCCTTTGGTACAAACAAGAATGCAAAGAGAGCGGCACTTGTACATCTTTCCTTTAATATAATCGGTACAATTATATGGCTTACGGTGTTCAGCATAATTTCAATTGTGTTGAAGCCTGCAATTCTGGACACACCTGCAAATCTTATGGGAATAGCGGTTTGCCACTCACTGTTTAACATGCTTTGCACAATTCTTCTTCTGCCTATGTCAGGCCTGCTTGAAAAACTCGCAATGAAGCTTGTACCCGACACACAGAAAAAAGAAGAAGTATCGGAGCTTGACGAAAGACTTCTTACAGTTCCCACAGTTGCTCTTTCAAGATGTCAGCACCTTGCGGTTGAAATGGTTAACAGCTCAATGACAGCTCTTGATTTAAGTATTGATATGCTTTCTGCCTTTGATAAAAAGAATGCGGAAGACATAAGAGAAAGAGAAGAAAAAGCTGACCATTATGAAGATATTTTAGGTTCATACCTTGTAAAATTAAGCAGACAGCAGCTTGATGAATCGTTAAGTACACAATCTGTAAAGCTTTTAAAGGTTATCGGTGATTTTGAAAGAATTTCAGACCACAGTGTTAACATTTTAGAGTCTGCCGAAGAATTAAAGGAAAAGAATATTGTGTTCACAGAGGATGCAAAGAAAGAACTTTCAACTCTTTGCGAAGCGGTTAAAGAAATATCCTCGCTTGCATTAAAGGCGTTTACTGAAAATGACCTTGATGCGGCAGGCAAGGTTGAACCGCTGGAACAGGTAATTGACGACCTTAAAGAAAAGCTTCGTACAAAGCACATTCTTCGTTTGCAGAAGGCGGAATGTACTGCAGAAGCGGGCTTTATCTGGTCAGATCTTCTTACAAACCTCGAAAGAACTGCAGACCACTGCTCAAACATTGCAGTTTGCGTAATTGATGCAGAGGAAAACAATATGAATGTTCACGAATCCCTAAAGGATGTCCGCAGAAACAGCAACAAATTTTCGGCGAGATATACGGAGTACTCATTTAAATATGCTGTAAAATAATCTGAATAAAAAATTACTGCCCGAAGGTGAAGTGTCCTCAAGGACACTTTCCAAAAAACATAAAACCTCTCAAAAGCTTAATAAAGCATATTTGAGAGGTTTTATTGTATAACGAAAACCACCGGCTAAGCCGGTGGTTATGATTCAGTTAGTGATATTTTATTCAGCCAGATCAAGGGCATCATCTGATGAAATAAGGACTTCAACGGAAATTCCGTCAAGTTCGTCTTCTCTTTCTTTGATTGCGCTTTCTGCAAGATTTTCTGTAATCTGTGCTTTTATTTCTTCTGAAATTGCGGGCAATGCAGACTTTTTGAAAATGTAGTAGCCGTCATCAAGAATAACTGCCTCTGAAACCCCGTTTTCTTCAAGGTCTACAGATGTGTCAAAAAGCACATTTGTTGAGTCATCCATTGCAATAACAGTGCCTTTTACCGTGCTGAAAGTTTCATCAGCGGCACATTTTTCGTAAACTGTATCAAAGCCTTCTGCTGCGACAGCTTTTTCTGTTTCTATGATTTTTGCAAGGTTGTCCTGATTTTTTTCTGCAATTTTAATGTAATCAACACTGTAGTAAAGTTCTTTATATTTGTTTGCGATAAGCGTTTCGTCAAAAGAAGGTGTCAGATTATCCGAAGCGTATTTTTCGTCATAAATTTCTGCGTATGCAAGTTTTTCAAGCCAGGATACATAAACGCCGTCCAGGATTTTGTTAAGAGTTTCCTCGTCTTCAAAAGCGTCATACATTTTCTGGTTTATTTCCTTTTTCTTTGCTTCGGAAAGTGTTTCTCCTTTTGAGAACACATAGTTGTATTTTTTGTATGCACTTTCAATTCTTTTGTACACATTTTTTGAGTATTCAACGAGCTCCGGAGAGGTTTTTCCTTCAAAGTCGTATTCGTCAAAAAACTTAATAAGGTTATATGTGTCCATTGTTACATTCTGACCTGCAATAGTCATAATTGCGGAAAGGTCGGAAATAATAACATTTTTGGTCATATCAACGTAGGAAACATTGTATCCCAGAGCTTCAGAAACAAATCTGATAGGAACAAAAGTTCTGCTGTTGTAGATGTCTGCCGGAACGTCAAGCTTTACGTTTTTCCCGTTAACGGTTGCGGTGCTTGAACCGATAACAAGCTTAATAACTGTTGTTTTGCCTGTAATTGTAACGGTGTCGGTAGGGTCGTCCCAGCCGACTTTTGAGCCGAAGCTTTCTGCAATAACGCGGACAGGAACAAGAGTTCTTCCGTTGGAAATAAAAGGAGCAGTACCTTCCTGGTCAATATTGTTTGTATCAATACCCCTTAAATCCTGTACGGTTATGTAAGGGTCGCCAATCGTAAGCTGAAGTGTTTTTGCGCTTGCACTTACTGCAAAAAGAAATAAGAATAAGAAAAGCGCAGGTAAGATTTTTTTAAGTTTCATAAATTTTTACCTCCTGAAAAGTTTCAGAGCATCCTCCGGTGTTATATGTTTTTCTGCTGCCGGAATGCTTCCGAAGTATTTTTTAACAGCTTCGTCATAATTGGACGAATAAATGTTGTCTGAAATAATTGACTTGAATTCTTCGTTAAGCTCAATGAGAGGAAGCTTTTTAATGATGTAAAATCCGTCATTTTCAATTTCAATAACCTTTGAAATCTCATTTACTTCAAGGTTTTTAAGAGTGTTTATAAAAATTTCTTCGTGGTCACCTTCTGTGTAAATATAGCCGAGAGGATAATCAAGCAAAAGGTCGTCTTTGGACTTGTCCATCATAAGTGTATCGAAACGGCTCGGGTCTTTTACAAGTGTGTTGTAAACAACCTCAAGCTGATTCTTTGCAGTTTTGTCTGATGCAGGCATAAAGATATATTTTGCACAGAAATAATCACTGTTGTATTTTTGAAGAATATCTTCTTCTGTAGGAGTTATTTCCGCAGTCACCTTGTTGTTTAACGCTTCCGAATACATACATTCTTCAACGTAAAGAACAAATGAAGCTTTCAGGGAAGCATTTTTCAGAGCGGTGCTCTTTGCAAGAATTTCGTCCATCTGTTTGAAATAGCGGTCTGAAATTTCTTTTGTGTAGTTTACGCCGCTTGCTTTTGCAACAGTGGAGTTAAGGTACAGGTCTTCAAGTGATGAAAAAGCCGCACCCGAAAGAAAGCTGTATTCCTCGTCCGTGTACTTGTATCCTGCCGAATTCATTGCCATAACAAATTCATAAACCGCATAGGGTACTTTTGCACCGTTAACAGTCATAATGTCAGGGTTGTCACAGATGATAACCTGCTCTGTAGGAGCAACGTATGTAACGTTGTAGCCAAGTGTTTCGGAGATAAATCTTACCGGAACAAAGGTTCTTCCGCCTGTTTCAATGGGGGCGACGTCAAGGGTAACCTCTTTTTCGTCAACAAGGGCAACGTTTTTGTTAAGCCGGAGTTTGATTTCTTTTTCTTCGGTTATGATACCTACTGCCTCTTCAGCTTCATCCCAGGTAACGTTGCATCCGAAATTTTCCGCAATAATTCTTACCGGGACCATTGTTCTGTCGTTTTCGGTGAACAAAGGTGCTTCCACCTGACTTGAGGTAACAGTGCCGTCTTCAAGAACGTTAACAGAGGTGTCCCAGAGAGTAAGCTCAAGTGTTTTTGCATTTGCGCTTACCGCAAAAAGGAGGGTAAATATGCACATCAGCAAAATTATCTTTTTTATATTCATTTTTTATCCCCTTTCTCTGTGAAATATAAAATTTGTAATTTCAGTATATCACAATGTTTTTTAAAAGTAAATAAAAAAGACCGCAAAAGAGGTCTTTTTATTCAAAATATCTTGTTACAATTTCTGCCATTTTTTCTCCGTCAATCAGAACGTATGTTCCGCCCGATGAGAAATAATAGGGAATTTCAATGGTGTTGATTCTGTTTTTGCCCGCAAGGAGCACTTTGATACCGTTTATTCCCGCTTCGAAAAGGTTAAGGCTTGTGTCCGCTCCGCGGATAAATTCAAAGCCTGCCCTCGGTACTTTCATAACAAGGGATGCATCCAGATTCTGACTTATGAAGGCTTTGATAAAGTCCCTCTGGACTGCGGTTCTCTGAATGTCCGCCATAGCATAGTTGCGGAATCTTAAAAGTTTGAGGGAGTCCTCGCCGTTAAGGTGACGAAAGCCCTGCTTTAAATGAATGTAAAGGTCCTGTTCTGGGTCTTCATAATCCATATCCTGCGGTATGTCAAAATCCACACCGCCAAAGGCATCAATCATATTTTCAACGGCGTCAAAATCCACTTTGATATATTCGTGAATGTCAATGCCCGTAACCTCTTCCACTTTTTCAATGAGGTAGTCATCGCCGCCCGCCGCAAGCGCAGAGTTGATTTTCATATAATTTGAGCCTGTGTGTATCCTTGTATCTCTTGGTACGGAAATCAGGTTCACTTCGCCTCTTGATACAGAAGCGATCATAATAACGTCTGCCCTTAAGCCTCCGCCGTCGGTGCCCATAATGAGAATATTTTCTCTTTTGCCCGCGTTTGCGGGAGGATTGTCAAGGGCGGGGTTTTCAACAGGCTGTGGTGTAATGAGCTTTAAAAATGCAATTACCGCAATTAAAATAATAATATGTAAAGGTCTGATTTTTCTTTTTTTCTTTTTTTGTTCTTTTCTGTAAAGCCTTGCCTCGGTGGCAGTTTCAAAGGTTTTGTTGTCGTCCAATCGGCTCACCTCCGAGAGAATTATAGCATTATATTTAATGTTTGTCAAAATACAGAGACTTTATTTTATAGATAAAGTGCGAAATGATGAAAATTTCCAAAAATGCCAAAAAACTATTGCAATGATTACCAAAATATGGTAAAATTCATCAAAACATAAGAAAAGAGGAGAGTTTTGTGAAGAAAATAACTGCATTAGTTTTAATTGTAAGTATGTTTTTATCGGTTTGTAATCCGGTAAATGCAAAAGAACAATACAGTGACGGTGTATATATTAGTGCGGAAAATATGAATGATTTTTTGAATTTTGTTTCTGCTGAAGGAAATACTCCTGAAACTTGTGTGCCAAACAAAGAACTTTTGCTTGATGGAGCACCTGAAATAGCGGAAAATATTTCTGAAGACAATGAAATTCAAGAAGAAGTTGTGGCGGAAAACTATGCAATACAGTCTGTTGCTGATTTTGTTCTTGATGAGGATTTGATAGGAAAGTTTAATACCATATCAGTTCCAAAAGCGGAAACATCTGTTAATGAGCCAAAGTATTCTTACAATGATTTCCTGGAAGAAAATGTTTCAGCTTATTCGGGGGAACTCACCTTGAATTTTGAAGATTTGGTTTTAGCAGGAAGAAACGGACTTGATTTAAGAATTGGAAGAACATATCAGTCTGTAAGCTCAAATGTCGGCACCAAGAATCTTTTGGTTCTTCCTGATAAAAACGGTTATCTTGATTATTATCTTGTAAACGATAAATCTGATTATCTAACCGGAAGGTATGATTTGGGGGTTGGTTGGGGCTTCAGCTTTCCATCTGTTCAAATAGCAACGGAATATAGCCCTGTTTATAATGACGGTAAATATTATTATAAAGAATATAAAACACTTTATTATCATTCTGGAAATGGTGATACATATACTGTTAATTTTACCGAAGATATAACTGACAGTAACCTTAAAGAATATCATAAGAAAGATATTCAGTTTAACAAAGAAGATTATTCATATTCAAACGGAAAGGAAAAATCATACTATTCTGTTACGCTTCCCGATAAAACAAAACAGTATTTTTCTAAAGATGGAAGATACCTGGGAACGGTTGATCGGTTTGGAAACAGTATAAATTTTGAATACGAAAACTATCCTGGTGCAAACAAGGTTCGTGATGGAAGTTTCAAATATTATGACGATATATGGATGGTTTCGGTAGGCTCTGACGGAGTACGAGATGGGCGTATTGCAGGAAATGGGAAAACAGATGAAAATGCCTTTTGGTTTAAAAGAAATAATGAGGACTTGGGTGGGGCATATATAATTTCTAAACCTTTTGAGGTGGAACCATTGGAGAGTTATAAATTCGGATTTAGCATTTATACAACGCAGTGCCCTTTTGTAAATGTACGAATAATAGAGTATGATGCCTCTTATGATGAAGTTACGAGTGCTACAAGCGAAAGAGAATATAAAAAAGATATAACGTTGAAAAAACAATGGTGTGATCTTGAGTTTGAATATTCAAGTACCAGTGAATGTAAATACATATCTATAGTAATACAGCCGAGATATGCGACTAATTCATATATTGATAATGTGTTTTTGTGTAAAGAAGAAAAGCGTATTTCTAAGATTACTGATAGTGTGGGAAGAACAGTAGATTTCACTTATACAGGAGATTTGGAGGTAAACGATACTGTGGGAAGTGTTGTTCTTGCGGTAAGTAATCCGGATGGAACACACGGAAGAACTCTCACGTATAACAAAGAGGCTATAGAATTTTATACAACTTATGCTGATTGTACAGAACAAAGATTTCACTGGTATCTTGCTTCAAGTGAAACAGACGGAAATGACGGTGCTCCTATATATTACACTTACGGAAATTCTATGGTAGGCGGCGGAGGCGAGGATGAGTTTCCTAAATTATATGCTAAATATACTACAGATGAAAATCCGGAT
This sequence comes from uncultured Eubacteriales bacterium, assembly GCA_964566065.1. Lineage (GTDB taxonomy): Bacteria > Bacillota > Clostridia > RGIG6154 > RGIG6154 > CAZMHL01. The sequence continues at coordinate 4,969 of CAZMHL010000023.1, read as the reverse complement.
AGTGATAACTGGGTGTATAAATGTGTTTTGACAGGAGTAGAGTACAAAGACAGAATAAAAAATTATGATTATGATAAAGTACGCAAACGTTTAGGCAATGGGTATTCAGATACATTGAGAATATGTAAAACCTGGGATACCTATGCTTGTTCTTCTGACGGAGGAGTTACAATAGTTTATCAGGGAGAGAAACTCCCCATTGAATATAATTATTCAGGTATATATAACGGAAAGGAATTTAATAACGAAACAGGTTATCCGAGCTATAATTTCACAGATACAAGCAATCTGAATGAAAATTGGACACAGACAAGAATATCGAATGTGACAGAAACAACAACTTTCAGCAATGGCAGTCTTGTTCAGGAAACGAGTATAGCAGATGGCATTACATATACTACTGATTATATCTACGACAGTATATTTAAAACCAATCCGTCGGAAATTAAAAATACAATCAGCGAAAATGGTGAAAGCAGAGAAACCTATGTTGTTTATAAATATAACGATACAGGAAATGTTGCGAGTGAAACACTTGCAGTTGAAGCTGATGTTAAAAATAATACGGAACTGCTTGAAAAATATACAACATATTATACATATGACAGTAATTTTCCGAACTTTGTCAAAGAAAAGAAATGGTATAATAATGTAAGCAGTCCGCAGGTTAAAGAAAGTTATGTATATGATGAGCTTGGAAGAATAACAGAGAGTGAAAATTCTATTAAAGAAAAAGTGCTGTATGAATATGATACTGCTTTTCCTTGGAATATATCTAAAATGACACAGAATGACCCGATGGGCTTTACTGATCTTATGGGCGGGGACAGAATGATTGAATATACCTACGACAGTTACGGAATTTACCCTGCTTCTGTATCACAGATTTACGACAAGGGAGTATCAACCGAAAGTTACTGTTACGATTACATTTCGGGGAATTTGCTTAAAACAATTTATGCAGACAACTCTGTTTTGCAAAACACTTATTATTCTGACGGAAAACTTAAACAAACAATATATCCGTTAACACAGTATGCTGACGGACGAGCTTTCAGAATTGTAGAGGACAGAAGTTATAGTACAAATACTTATATGAACAATTATAGTTCTGCCGATAATATCTGCGAGGTTGAAATAATTGCAAAAAGTATGTGGTTTGAAGACACAGGGGAAAAATTGCTCTATTCTGTGTATTATAATTATTACGATGCGGCAGGCAATATTAAAATGACCGCAAAGAATGATTTTTCAGTACAAAATGCTGACGGAAGTTACAAAAAAGTATATGAAAAGTATTGTTATGACGATTATGACAGATTGATTAAAATTATTGACAGAGAAAATAACGAAACTTTGTATGAACATGATGGTTTTGACAGACCTCTGACCATTACCGATAGCGAAAACAACAAATACAGTTATACCTATGACACAATAGGAAATACAACTTCTGTTACTTTTGACGGAAGTAGAGAAGAAGTTAAAAATATAGTGACAGAAAATTATGATATTTACGGCAATGTGATTAAAAGAACTGTTTATCCCGATAATACAACGGAAAAAGCTTTGAGCGAAAGCTATGAATATGACTTGAATAACAATGTGGTAAAATATACAGACCCCAATAATAATGTTACAAGCTTTGTCTATGATGCAAAGAATCAGCTTAAAGAAACAGTAATGCCTGACGGAACAAAAGCAACAGCCTCATATTCTTCTTTTGGACAGCCTTCATTTGAGAAAATATATGACACAGATGGAAAAGAAAGACTCGGCAGAATTTCTTACAGAAACGAAAAAGGTGACCTGACAATGAAGTTCTATAACTTTGACAACCGTCAGGCAAAATCAACAGGCTATGAGGTTGACAGCAAGGGCAGAACGGTAAGGTTCAATGATAATGGTAAAATCATAACAGCTGTATATGATGAAGCGGATAATCAGATTCTTGTTGTAAGCGGTGACAGTCAGATTCAAAGTATATATAACGGCTTTGGAACAGTTTATTCAAAAGCGAATAGTTATGACACCTCATCAATTACATATAGCTATGACAATCTTGGAAGGCTTACTTCAAAAATTCAGGACAGAGGTTATAAGTTTGAAAATACTTATTCCGATAACGGCAATTTAGTGACGATGATTTCTCCCTCAAAGAGACAGGAATTCAGAAATTATACCCCCAACGGTAATCTTGAAGCTATTGAAACCGATGTAATTAATCTGGCTTATGATTATTACGATAACGGTCTTGTGAAAAGCGTTTTTTATCACGATGCCTTGCAAACGGATTATAAATATGATAATATAAACCGTGTAACCGAAATGGTTACAACCAACACAAAAACAAATGCGGTTATAAATAAGTTCAGTTATACTTATGACAATAACGGCAATGTGCTGACGGAAACAAGAAACGGAGAAACAACAGCATATACGTATGATTCTCTTGACCGCCTGATTTCTGTTACATATCCCGATGGTTTAAAGATTTCCTATGAATATGATGCCCTTAATAATCGTACTAAAGAAATCCATTCAGACGGAACCGAAAAAGAGTATGTGTATAACAAAAAGTATCAGCTTGAAGAAGTAAAGGTAAACGGAAAAGTAACCGATACGTATACCTACAACAAAACCGGAGCATTAATATCCCATAATGAAAAAACTTATACATATAACGAATGGGATAAAATGACAGGTTATACAGACGGAGAAGAAACCTATACTTATAAGTATGACACCAACGGAATAAGAACCGCTAAAAACGATAAGCAATACATAATTGACATAAACAATAATGTAATAGCCGAAGCGGACGAAAACGGAGCAGTCTGCGAGGAAATAGTATACGGACATCAGCCTCTTGCAAGAAAAATAGTTGACACCTGGTATTACTATATCTACAATGCTCACGGCGATGTAGTGGGAATGACCGATGAAAACGGAAATGTGGTAAATGAATATACCTACGACCCCTGGGGAAATATCCTTTCCGAAACGGAAACGGTGGAAAACCCAATAAAGTATGCAGGCGAATATTACGACGAAGAGCTTGATATGTACTACCTGCGTGCAAGGTATTATGACCCGAATGTGGGAAGATTCACAAGCCTTGACATAAAAGAGGGAGAAATATCAAATCCTCTTGATATGAACCGCTATGTTTATTGCCGTAATAATCCAATTAAGTACGTTGACCCGAGTGGGGAGGCGGTGGTTTTAAGTGCAACAGCAATTGGGTATGTAGTAATATTAGGAATAAAGGTTGCGGTAGAGGTAGCAACATATTATTCTGGGATAAATGATCCGTATGCAAGACCAAATCAAAAAAAGCAAGGGAGAGAACGTAAAGAGAAAAAGAAAAATAATGGTAACTGGAAACCTAATCCAAACAAAAAACCAGCACCGTTGCCCAAACACACGCCAGGAAAAGATCACCGTAAATATTAAAAGAGAAAGAGGATATGTATGAATATATGGGTTAAAAAAGGAGAACAGAAAAATGTTAATAAAATAAAAATATCTTTTGATAGCGGCGTTGATAGTGAAGTTAAACGTGCCTGTCGTGAATTTGTTAATTGGATAAAAAAAGAGTATTTTTTTCCGAAGTGTATTCGCATATATTTTAAAGATACATACCAAATAAAAGCGAAAGATGGTGAAAACGTAAGTGCGATCTGCTTTTTACCGTTTGATATGAAAGAGGTCCCGTATATAAAAATTTCTACAGGGGACTATGAGGAACTCATTATGAAAATCGGAAAAGACAATGCGTTGGCTGCAATACTAAATTCTTTGGCGCATGAACTTACGCATTATTATCAGTGGGTGAACAATTCAAATGTTTCGGATGAGAAAATGGAAATTCAAGCTAAACAATGTGCTAGAAGAATTATTAGAAAATATGCATGTACTCGTCCTCATCCATGAAATGGAACAGGGTGACAAAAGACAAAGAAGACAAGGGGACGGTTCTATTGTCTTGACAGAATAAACGAAATATGATATATTTTTCTAGAGGTGAAAACAATGCCAAGAACACCAAGGAAAAAGAGCGAAAGTGGAATATATCATATAATGCTCCGAGGAATAAATCAACAGACAATATTTGAAGATGATGAAGACTATATGAAGTTTTTGTCAACATTAGAAAATTATAAGGCAGTAAGTGGATACAAGGTATTCGCTTACTGCCTTATGTCTAATCATATACATATACTGTTAAAGGTTGAAAGAGAAGATCTTGATTTGATAATGAAAAGAATAGCAGGAAGTTATGTGTATTGGTATAATTGGAAATATTACCGAAAAGGACATTTGTTTCAGGACAGATTTAAAAGCGAACCTGTAGATGACGAAAGTTATTTTATTACAGTATTAAGATATATACATCAAAACCCTGTAAAAGCAAAAATAGTAGAAAGAATTGACGATTATGAATACAGCAGTTATAATGACTATATAGAAGATAAGAGTGAATTGCTTGATAAAGATTTTGTGTTTTCAATGTTACCAAAAGAATATTTTGAAGAATTTAACGAAGCAGAAAATGATGATAACTGTCTTGATATAGATAAACAAAAATTCAGAATAAGTGAAAATGATGCTATAAAAATCATCAGGAAAATTTCAAAATGCAATAATGCAACAGAGTTTCAAAAACTATCAGATAAAGACAGAGGCAAATACATAAAGAAACTTAAGGATAACGGATTGTCAATAAGACAAATAAGCAGATTAACGGGGATAAGCAAAGGAATTGTCGAAAAAATCCACTAGACAATAGAACCGTCCCCTTGTCTTCAGGGGACGGTTCTGTTGTGTTGACAAATTGAAAAATTTTATCGTTTAAAAAATTCGACTGATTATGCGGAGTGTTCTAAAGGACACTCCGCAGCGATATAAATTCCTGTGGAATTTTAGATATGTGTTTCACACTCGATAAGCCTTACGGCACGATATG